>JBKCFW010000028.1:0-12774 GCA_046303675.1 bacterium | reverse complement strand
CCTATAAAAGGTATTTATTTATGTATATAAATAAATGTAATATGACTTATTAAAACATAAAACATTGTAAATGAATAATATAAAAAAAAGTAATAAAAAAAATGTGGATAACTAGTATTTTAATAAATATGTATATAAAATATTATAATGTGTAATATATTGAAAAAAATTGGGCCATTTAGGCCCAATTTAAATATTTAGCATCTGTTGGGGGATTAAAGGAGTAGCAGGTTGCTGTCTTTAGATTCTAAATTTGATTCACCCATGAGGAAAATATCAACTTTTCTTGCGCATTCTCTTCCCTCACTGATTGCCCAGACGACAAGCGATTGTCCGCGTCTCATATCTCCGCAAGAGAATATCTTGGAAATGCTGGTTTTGTATTCTTTTTCTGTTGCTTTTACATTTCCTCTTTCGTCTAACTCAACATTAAGTTCTTCCAGGAGTCCGTTTTTTTGAGGAGATACAAACCCCATGGCAAGTAAAACAAGATCACAGGGGATCACTTTTTCGCTGCCGGGTTTTTCTATGAATTTGCTGTATTTACCATCCTCGACTTTCCATTCAAGCTCTACGGTTTTCAAGGCAGTTACATTTCCTTTACCGTCCGAGATGAATTCTTTTGTTGCAACGGCCCACTGTCTTTCGCACCCTTCTTCATGAGAAGAAGTGGTTTTCAACACCATAGGGTAAGTTGGCCAAGGCATCATCTGAGTTCTTCCTTCCGGAGGTTTAGGTAGCAGTTCGAATTGCAAAATGCTCTCAGCGCCTTGTCTATTTGAGGTTCCAACACAATCACTGCCCGTATCACCACCACCTATCACAACAACTTTTTTGCCTTTTGCTGATATGATTTCGTCAAGAACATTACTTTCAATTTCAGCTTTTGCAAGAGGATCCGCGCCATCAACGATCTTGTTTTGCTGTTTCAGGAAATGCATGGCATAATGAATTCCTTTCAGATCTCTGCCAGATACACTGAGATCTCTTGGTATGGTAGACCCACCTGCGAGGACAACCGCATTGTATTCTCTCAGCACATCGCTCATCGAAACATTAACACCAACATTTGCATTACACTTGAAAATGATCCCTTCTTCCTCCATTAGTTTTATTCTTCTGTCTATCACCTGCTTTTCAAGTTTGAAGTCGGGTATGCCGTAGCGTAGTAATCCACCAGGTTTTTCATCACGCTCGTAAACGGTTACCAAGTGTCCTGCCTGGTTTAATTGTGCCGCAGCGGCCAGTCCAGCAGGACCACTACCGATCACTGCAATCTTTTTTCCAGTCCTGACATGCGGGACATTGGGTTTTACGTACCCTTTTTCAAAGGCTATCTCAATAATGTGCTTTTCGATTTCCTCAATGTTCACAGGTGGCTGGTTAATGCCAAGCACACATGAACTTTCACAAGGCGCAGGACAGATCCGGCCGGTGAACTCAGGAAAATTGTTGGTGGAAGTCAATATATCATATGCTTCCTGCCAACTTTCACGATATACAGCATCATTGAATTCAGGGATGATGTTGCCAAGTGGACAACCATGGTGGCAGAAGGGAACACCACAGTCCATACAACGGGCTGCTTGCTTGTTCAGCTCAGCAGAATCAAAGGGTTTTACAAATTCTTTGTAATTGCTGATCCTTTCCTTTGGTTTTATTTTGTCTGGACTAATTCTCGTGTACTCTAAAAATCCTGTTGGTTTACCCATTTCTTTCAGCGTTATTTAATGAATTGTTTTGCCCCACTTTTTTTCATTTCCATGACTTTTTTAAAGTCTCGCGGATATACTTTTATGAAATGTTGTCTTTGATTTTCGATATCATTCAAAACAAACTTTGCTACAGAACTTCCTGTGGTCTCATGGTGTTCAGTTAACAAGTTCTTCAATACATTGATATCATCATTCTCGATTGGATCGAGGTCTACCATCTCCGTATTACAATTGTCCTGAAATTTACCATGCAGGTCATAGATATAGGCAATACCTCCGCTCATACCTGCAGCAAAGTTGCGTCCGGTTGGACCAAGAACAACTACTGTTCCACCGGTCATGTATTCGCATCCATGGTCACCAACTCCTTCCACAACTGCAATGGCACCGGAGTTTCTAACCGCAAATCTTTCTCCCGCTTTACCGCGTATGAATGCTTTCCCGTCTGTCGCCCCATAGAAAGCAACGTTTCCAATCAGTATGTTATCCTCTGGAACAAAGCTGGATTCTTTGTGGGGATAAGCGATCATTCTAGCGCCGCTCAGTCCTTTGCCGAAGTAATCGTTCGCGTCACCTTCTAATTCAAGTGTAACACCTTTGGTATTGAAAGCGCCAAAACTTTGTCCGGCAGTACCTTTGAATTTAATCCTGATTGTATCGGCAGGCAATCCTTCGGCGCCATATTTCTTGGTGATCTCATTGCTCAGCATCGTGCCTGTTGTTCTGTCGGTATTCTTGATGTTGGTGTGTATGGTCGTTGGTTCTTTTCTTTCCAATGCAGGAGCAGACTCTTCGATCAGTTTCCAATCAAGCACATCGGCAATTCCATGATCTTGTTCCTCTTGCTTATACAAGCCGGTAAATGCATCAGCTGGCTCTTTGTACAAGATAGGAGATAAGTCAAGCTTGCTGTACTTCCAATGCTCAGCTCCGCTTCTCAGTTGAAGGGCATCAGGTTGACCAACCATTTCCTCAACGGTTCTGTAACCCATCTCTGCCATGATCTCTCTTAACTCTCTGGTTAGGAATTGAATGAAGTTCACTACGTATTCTGCTGCACCGTTGAATCTTTTCCTGAGTTCTGGGTCTTGTGTGGCAACACCGACAGGACAGGTATTCAAGTGGCACTTACGCATGAGGATACAACCCTCAACTACCAATGCAGCTGTCGCTACGCCCCATTCTTCTGCTCCGAGTAAAGTGGCGATGGCGATGTCTCTTCCGGTCTTTAATTGTCCGTCTGTCTGAAGAACAACCCGACTTCTCAATTTATTTTTTACCAGTGTTTGATGAGCCTCAGCGAGTCCTAGTTCCCAAGGCAGACCAGCATGTCGTATTGAACTCATGGGCGATGCACCTGTGCCTCCATCATGTCCTGATATCAATACCACATCAGCCTTTGCTTTTGCTACGCCTGCTGCAATCGTTCCCACACCTGCCTTTGATACGAGCTTCACACTGATCCTTGCTTTTCTGTTGGAATTTTTCAGATCAAATATCAGCTGTGCTAGATCTTCGATGGAGTAGATATCGTGGTGTGGTGGTGGAGAAATCAAACCTACACCTGGTGTGGAATGTCTTACTCTTCCGATCCACTCATCAACTTTATGTCCGGGTAGTTGTCCGCCTTCTCCTGGTTTTGCTCCTTGTGCCATCTTGATCTGAAGCTCGTCTGCTTCAGTAAGATACTGACTGGTAACGCCAAATCTTGCAGAAGCAACCTGCTTGATCGAGGATCTCATCGAGTCCCCATTAGGCAGTGGAGTATAGCGCAATTCATCTTCTCCACCTTCTCCGGTGTTGCTCTTGGCGCCAAGCCTGTTCATTGCGATAGCCAATGTAGTGTGGGCTTCCCAGGAGATCGAACCGAATGACATCGCACCTGTTGCAAACCTTTTGTAGATGTTCTCTGCAGATTCAACTTCATCAATGGATATGGAAGGTCTTAATGGTTTGAGTTCAAACAAACTTCTCAGTGTACAGGCTTTCTCACTTTGGTCATTGACAAGTCTTGAATATTTTTTGAATGTGGAATAGTCGCCAACACGCGTTGAATGCTGCAGCAGGTGAATGGTCTGTGGATTGAAGAGATGGAATTCACCTTTTCTTTTCCACTGATAAACACCACCTACAGGAAGCCTGTCTACAGGTATCGTTCTTTTGTTGAACGCAATATTATGTTTAGCAAGCGTTTCTTTTGCGATCTCATCAAGGCCCATGCCTTCGATGCGTGATACTGCGCCAGTAAAGAATTTATCAACTACGTCTTTGTTCAGACCAATGATCTCAAATATCTGAGCGCCCTGATACGACTGCAATGTGGAGATGCCCATTTTGGAGAAGACTTTCAACAAGCCTTCATTGACAGCCTTGATGTAATTTTTCTTCAACTTCTCCGTGTCGAGTTCAGTCTGCAACTTTCCATTGATCTTCATGTCACGGATGGTGGACAAAGCCAGGTAAGGATTGATGGCGGTAGCTCCAAATCCGATCAGACAAGCGAAGTGATGTACTTCCCAAACATCTCCAGCTTCAACGATGATACCAACTTTACCTCTGTAACCTTTTCTGATCAAGTGATGGTGAATGGCAGCAGTAGAAAGCAACGATGGAATAGGGGCGTGATCTGAGTCTACAGCCCGGTCTTGAAGTATGATCACTTCAAATCCATCTTCAACTGCATCTACAGCATATCTGCAAATCCTGTCCAATGCTTTTTTCAATGCTCCTTCAGAACCATCAGCACGGAAATAACACTGTAATGTCTTTGCCTGAAATATACCCGTGTCTATACTTCTGATTTTTTCAAGATCATGATTGGTAAGCACAGGGTGTTTTAAAGCAACCGTATGACAACTCAATGGGTCTTCAATGAGCATGTTGCCATTGTTGCCAACAAAAGTGGCAAGTGACATCACCAGTCTTTCCCTGATCGGATCGATCGGAGGATTGGTAACCTGAGCGAATAGTTGTTTAAAGTAACTGCTAAGATGTTGTGGCTGGTCACTCAGGATGGCAAGAGGAACGTCTGTTCCCATAGAGCCTATAGGCTCTTTTCCGTCAACTGCCATTGGAGCGATGATGTTTTCTAGGTCTTCCTGAGTATATCCAAACGCCTTTTGATATTTAAATACCTGCTCATGTTCAAGATGTGTGAACATGATCCTTGGTTCGGGTAATTCATTTAAACGGATCTTGTATTTGTTCAACCAATCTGCATAAGGTTTTTGTCCGCAAATGCTCTGCTTGACCTCTTCATCACTGATGATCCTTCCTTCTTCCATATCAACAATGAACATTTTACCTGGCTGAAGTCTTCCATTCTCTACGATCAATGATGGGTCAACAGGCAATGCCCCTGTTTCGGAAGCCATGATCACGCGATCGTCTGACGTAACACAATATCTGGAAGGTCTTAAACCGTTTCTGTCAAGTGTTGCTCCAATGATCTTTCCATCGGTGAATGAAATGGATGCAGGACCATCCCAGGGTTCCATCACAGAAGCGTGGAATTCATAAAACGCTTTTTTAACAGGGTCCATGCTTTCGTCACCATCCCACGCTTCAGGTATCATCATCATCATCACGTGTGGGAGAGAGCGACCGGTCATGGTCAGCAATTCGATCATATTGTCAAGACTTGCCGAATCACTCTGATTGCCAGATACGATCGGAAGTAACATCTCCATTTCTTGCTTCGTAAAATATGGTGATGTGTACCCTTTTTCATTTGTCTTGATCCAGTTCAGGTTGCCTTGAAGTGTGTTGATCTCTCCGTTGTGTGCGATAAAACGGAATGGTTGCGCTAATTTCCATGAAGGGAAAGTGTTTGTGGCAAATCTAGAGTGTACCAGTCCAAGCGCACTGACCACTTTTTTATTGTTGAGATCTGGATAGTATGACCTTACCTGTTTGCTGGTAAGCTGACCTTTGTAAACGATTATTTTGTACGAAAGAGAGGATATGTAAAAACCTATTGAGTCTTTTTTGACAGTATTGTTGATGAGGTGTGTTGCATAATTTCTGAGTACGAAAAGCTTTCTTTCAAAAGCCATTGGATCAGTGATGTGATCTGGACATGCAACAAAAACCTGCTCTATTTCTGGTTCAACCGAACGGGCAGTCAAACCGATATCTGAAGGGTTAACGGGCACTTTTCTCCAGGTTAGTACCTCAAGTCCGAGCTCCTCCGCTGTTCTGGCGAAAATATCTCTGCACTCTTCTCTAAGCCTTGCTTCCTTGGGGAAAAATACGGAGCCTACACCATATCGACCAAAAGATGGAAGATGAACGCCCATTTTGAGGCATTCGTCGAAAAAGAAAGCATGGGGGGTTTGAATGAGTATTCCTGCGCCATCTCCTGTATTGCTTTCACAGCCGCAAGCCCCTCTGTGTTCCATATTCTCAAGTATGGTCAAGGCATCGGAAATTACCTGGTGGCTTTTGTTGCCCTTGATGTTGGCTACGAATCCAATTCCGCATGCATCATGTTCAAATTCCGGGCGGTACAAACCCCTATTAATCGTCATATCAAACCTTTTTTTATAAAAAATCTAAATTTTCGGTCCAAAAGATAAAAAATATCTAATAGTTGAGGTGGCAACCGTTTAAATTTACGAAACAATAGCCATTTTTTTACCAATAAAAGCAAAAACTTTTTTCGAGCTATTTCTCAACTTCTTCATAACTGCTAACGGGCTCACAGGTGCAGACAAGATTTCTGTCTCCATAAGTATTGTTAACCCTTGAAATGCTTGGCCAAAATTTATTGGTTCTTAACCTTTCATGTGGGAATGCAGCTTTCTCTCTGGTGTAAGGCCTGTTCCATGCATCCGCACATACGGTGGCCTGTGTGTGTGGGGCCATTTTCATCACGTTTTCTTTCTTATCAGCTTTACCTTCTTCTATCTCCCTGATCTCATTTCTTATCGAGATCATTGCATCACAGAATCTGTCAAGTTCTCCTTTGTCCTCACTTTCAGTAGGCTCGATCATCACCGTACCGGGTACGGGGAAACTGAGTGTTGGTGCATGGAATCCATAATCCATCAGTCGTTTAGCAAGATCTTCAGCTTCAATATCTGCCGTTTTTTTGAATGGTCTCAGGTCAACAATAAACTCATGGGCACATGTGTTGTTGGTTCCAAGATAGAGCACATCATAATGATCCTGAAGTCTTGCTCTCATGTAGTTGGCATTGAGTATCGCATATTCAGTAGCACTTTTTACCCCATTTCCTCCAAGCATTCTGATGTAACCATAACTAATCAGCAAAATGCTCGCACTGCCGTAAGGTGTTGCGCTGACTGCTGTATTTCCTTTTTTTACATCAACGTTGTTACCTGTCATTTGTGTATGTCCGGGTAAGAATGGAGCGAGGTGTGACTTAACACAGATGGGGCCCATTCCAGGACCGCCGCCGCCATGAGGAATGGCGAATGTTTTATGCAGGTTAAGGTGGCACACATCTGCACCGATCAAACCTGGTGAAGTAAGCCCGACCTGGGCATTCATGTTCGCCCCATCCATATATACCTGTCCACCATGTCCATGAATGATGGCAGTAATATCCTTCACCGTTTCTTCGTACACCCCGTAAGTGCTTGGATATGTGATCATGATCCCGGCAAGGGTGTCGCTGTACTGATTGGCTTTTTCTTCAAGGTCTTTAACATCAATGTATCCATTGTCTAAGGCCTTGACAACAACAACCTTCATTCCGGCCATCACAGCAGAAGCAGGATTGGTTCCGTGTGCTGAGATCGGAATAATCATGACATTTCTGTGGTGATCGCCTCTCGACTGGTGATATCCTCTGATGGCCAGCAAACCTGCATACTCACCTTGTGCTCCACTGTTTGGCTGCAAACTGCAGGCATCAAATCCGGTTATTTCGCAGAGGTATCTGGACAGCTCATCAATGATACATTGGTAGCCCTTGGTCTGACTAGATGGAGCAAATGGGTGAATCTGACTCCAATGCGGCCAACTCAATGGAATCATTTCAGCAGCTGCATTTAGTTTCATCGTGCAACTTCCAAGCGAGATCATTGATGTGTTGAGCGACAGATCCTTGTTCTCAAGGAATTTAATGTAACGCATCATCTTGCTTTCGCTGTGATGGGCATTGAACACCGGGTGCTCAAGAAAGCTTGATGTTCTCGTTAATTGCGTTGGAATGTTTAACAGATAATCATCTTCAGCAATGGTAAAACTTGCTTGACGATTTTCTTCGAAACAACTGAGCACGTCCAATATGGAACTGGTTGTAGTTGTTTCATCAAAGCTTATACCGATATGCTCTTTATCAATCAATCTCAAGTTGATGTTCCTCACTTGCGCTTCTTCAACAATGTCTTTTGCTTTTGGCGTGTGGATAGTGATGGTGTCAAAATAAGTTGAGCCAACAACAGTGAAACCCAACTCGCGCAATGAACGTGCCGCTGCTTGAGCAAATAAAGATGTACGGGTGGCAATTTTTTTGAGTCCAATTGGTCCATGATATACAGCATACATTGCAGCGATGTTTGCAAGCAGCGCTTGTGCAGTGCAAATATTTGATGTGGCTTTTTCTCTTTTGATGTGTTGCTCTCTTGTTTGTAGTGCCATCCTCAACGCCCTGTTCCCATCTGCATCAATACTCACTCCAATGATTCTTCCGGGAATGCTTCTTTTGAAATCTTCTTTTGTGGCAAAGAACGCGGCGTGTGGGCCTCCATAGCCAAGTGGTACACCAAAACGTTGTGCAGAACCACACGCTACATCAGCACCCAGTTCACCGGGAGAGGTGATAAGGGTGAGGGCGAGCAGATCGGTTGTCATCACCACATAACCTCCTGCTGCATGGACCTTTTCAATGAACGCGCGGTGGTCCGTCAATCTGCCCAAATTATCCGGGTATTGTACCAACGCGCCAAAATAAGTATGATCAATGTGCACGTCTTCCGAATTTCCGCATACGATCTCTATGCCAACGGGTAATGCCCTGGTAACAAGCAAGTCCAGCGTTTGGGGAAAGCAATGTTGGTCTACAAAGAACCTGGGTCTTTCGATATTATCTTGTTTGTTAAGCGCATTGAAAAACATGGTCATGGCTTCAGCAGCTGCAGTTGCTTCATCGAGCAGTGATGCATTGGCGATAGGCAAACCGGTAAGGTCGCTGACCATGGTTTGGAAATTAAGCAGACTCTCAAGTCTGCCTTGTGCGATCTCTGCCTGATAGGGCGTGTATTGTGTGTACCATCCTGGGTTTTCAAAGATATTTCTCAGGATCACACTTGGTGTGTGTGTGCCATAATAACCTTGACCAAGAAAATTCTGGGCGAGCGTATTTTTCTCACCAATTGACCTGATGTGATTCAGGTATGCGGCTTCGCTCATCGCGTCGGGCAATTGCAATCCTTTATCATTAACGATGTTCGGTGGGACCGTTTTTTTAATCAGTTGATCAAGATCTTCTTCTCCAATGAGAGCGAGCATTTCGTGTTTTTCGCTTTCAGTTGGTCCGATGTGCCTGCTTTTAAATTCATTATCCTGCTGCTCCAATAAGTTCATTGCTAACGCTGTTAATGGTGAAAGAATGGTGTTGTATCCTGGCTCGCTTATCAGATGCAAATTTAATCACAAGGCTGCAGTATATTCTACGTTTGTGTACCGAATTGACCGAATGTGGATTAAATGGTGAAACATTTAAGAAAGTAGACTTTCTGCTTACCTTTGTATCATGACAGAAGGGTTGTTGAACAACTGGGAAGCAAAATCTGCTGAGAGAAGTAAACTCTATAAGGGCTTTTTGCAGCGGGCCAATAAAAACAAGGTTCTAAAGGCCCTGCCTGAACTTCACGAAAAGGCTTTTGAAGAGGTCAATTGCCTGACTTGCGCCAATTGCTGTAAAAATTTCTCCCCTAGGTTCAAAACCCCTGACCTCAAAAGGATAAGCAAGCTTTTAGGGTTGAAAGAAAGTGTTTTTATCGAGACCTATTTGAGGGTAGATGAGGATGGTGATTTTGTGGTTAAATCATCACCCTGTCCATTTCTGGGTGCAGATAATTTTTGCTCCATCTATAAAGATCGTCCATCTGATTGCAAAAGATTTCCCTATACCGATGAAGATGTGTTCTTCAAACGACAGTCCTTGACGCTCAAGAACACTTCGTTTTGTCCGGCTGCCTATTTGGTGATTGAAGGCCTCATAGAGAAAGGAGTTTGACTTTAGTAAGATATCTTCTTGACTGCAGGCATCTTGAGCCAGGTGAAAGCAGCGATTCCAACCGTCATGCTTCCGCCAAAAATCACTGATGGTATGACTCCTATCAACCTGGACATGATACCGCTTTCAAATGCCCCTAATTCATTGGATGACATGATAAAGATGCTATTCAGGGAGGAAACTCTTCCTTTCATTTCTTCCGGTGTGTTGAGTTGAAGAACAGTAGATCGAACCAGGATGCTGATGCCATCAAGCAGTCCGGACATGAACAAAGCAAATGCCGAGATCCAAAAGATGTCCGACACTCCGAATATTATGATGGAAAGTCCAAATCCTGCAACACAGGCGATCATGGTTTTGCCTTGATGTTGTTTAAGCGGGATGAAGTTGATCAACAACATCACAACGATCGCTCCCATGCCCGGAGCGGCGCGAAGCCAGCCTAATCCTTCTGCGCCTGCTTTCAGTATGACATCTGAGAAGTAGGGAAGCATCGCGGTTGCACCTCCAAAAAATACGGCAAACAGGTCAAGACTGAGCACACCAAGTATCTCTTTTGTCTTCCAAACAAAATGGAACCCCTCTTTGATACTCTTCAACATGGATTCTTTTGCTGTTACAGGTGGTGCTGGTTTTGGACTGATGAAGAAAAAAATGATCACGGCTATGAACAATAGTACGTTCATCAGGATAAAAGTGGGCGTAATGCCAATTGATGCATAGAGCAATCCACCCATCGCCGGACCAAAAACAGCAGCGATTTGCCAGGATCCGCTGTGCCATGTGATTGCGTTGGGTATTTCATTTTTTGGGACCAAACTACTGACCAATGCGAACGATGACGGTCCACTGAATGCTCTTGCTACTCCGGTGAAAAAGGCAATGGCGTATATGCTCAATACAATGGCAGTTTGTTCGAATTGAGCTGCTGCATGTCCACTTGTAATGTAGGTGAAAAGCATTGTTAACACAAGGTTTGCTGCGATGCTTACATGAAATAACTTCTTGCGGTCACTGCGATCGATCACATATCCTGAGTAAAATGCCATGATCGTTGCAGGAATGAATTCAACCAATCCGATAAGTCCAATGCTAAAGGGATCTTTTGTTATGGCAAATACTTTCCAGCTGATCAACGTTGCCTGCATGGTCAACACCATGATGAACAGAAACCTGGTAATGATATAATTCCTGAACTCTGCATGCTTCAGGGATGAAAAACTTGGATTCCTCAGATACTTTGCCATCGCAGCAAATATCGGTGATTTAATACATCCTTACTATGAAAGTGTCAAGTAGTGATGTCCGTCAGATAAGTCTTGATGCAGTACTTGTATGATCTGGTCTACATGCGCTTCATTGTTGATGAAGTCTGCATTTCCGGCATCTACGAAGAGCGTTTTTATATGTTGACGCTTGAGGTAATTGGTATAGGTTTCCTGTATTGATTGTAAATATTCGTTTTGAATGGATTGCTCATAAGGTCTGTTTCTTTTCCTGATGTTTTGCTGAAGTCGATCAATGGGGGAGTGCAGATAAATCAGCAGATCTGGTGTCACAAGTTCCTGGTGTATGATATCAAAGAGCCGCTGAAAGAGCTTGAATTCATCCTCGGCCAAATTCACTTTCGCATACAACAGACATTTTGAAAAGAGATAATCAGAAATGGTGAGATTTTGAAAAAGATCTTGTTGGGCGACCAGGTCTTTGTGTTGTTTGTATCGCTCAGCCATAAAAAACAATTCCAATGGAAAGGCATATTGTGAAGGGTTTTCATAAAATTTTGGAAGAAATGGATTGTCGGCAAATTCCTCCAATACCAGTCTCGCATTCAACCTGTTTGATAAGATGTTGGCAAGCGTGGTTTTTCCTGCACCAATATTGCCCTCTATAGTAATAAAACTGAATTTCATCATCTTCTAATTTCAGTCATTCTTCTTGATCATGCTGGATCTTCCGTTTTGAATCTTTTCACTTCCAGCGCATCCAGGCAATGTGCAAGTAGGGATTTAATCGACATGTTGTGTGTGGGATCAACCAGGTCTGGAGCTATCTCTGCCAAAGGCGTCAACACGAATCGTCTTTCTGATATTTTTGGGTGTGGTATCGTGAGTATATCAGTTTCCAGTTTTTCATTGTCATAATAAAGGATGTCAATGTCAATGGTTCTGGCATCATATTTTTCCTTTCTTTTTCTTCCAAGACTATTTTCGATATCCAGAATGGTGTCTAAAAGTGATAAGGGATCCAGGACTGTTTCAACTAAAAGAACCTGGTTTAAAAAGGGAGCCTGATCCATTTTCCCCCATGCGGCAGTTTCATAGATGGATGAGGTGCCAAGGATATGGCCGCATTGCTGTTCAATCAGTTTGTTTCCTTGTGTCAGGTAGTACAAACGATCGCCAATATTGCCTCCAATCAATAAATATGCTTTTTTCATAAATAGTTGCCGCCGTGGCAGGTAAAGTTCTTTAATTTCGTTCTCTAAACATTTATAAAGTGAAAAGTTTTTTCAAAAGTTTCTTCGCTTCTTTTCTGGCCCTTGTGATCTTTTTTGGGATCATATTTCTTGTGTTTTTTGGAATAGCGGGCGCCTTAATGGCTGATGACGTCGTCAAGGTTGAGGAAAACTCAGTGTTGGTCATCGACCTCTCTAAAAACTTTAAAGAACGAAAGATGGAAGACCCTTTCGCTGAATTGAGTGGTGAGGAGTCTGTGCCAGACCTTTCTACAGCGATCAAGTTGATACAGAAAGCTAAAGAAGACTCAATGATCAAGGGAATATATCTTCTTGCTAAGGATAATCCCAATGGATTTGCAACCAGTCAGGAATTGATCAATGCACTTCAA
>JBKCFW010000027.1:0-6728 GCA_046303675.1 bacterium | reverse complement strand
GGATGGGCCTACCTGGGCTGTTTCAAGCCCAGGTGGGCCCACATGAAAATCAACCACTAGTGAATGGATTTCATGAGTGGTTTTTATTTTACGCCAGGTTTTAGTTTATAGATGATAAATGGGGACTGCAAATAGAAGGGTGTACAAGTGAATCCTTATGAAAAGGAGAAAAGTGAACTTTGGAATTTTAAGCCTCATCATTTAGCTAACTTAAGCATTTGAGGTCTCTTGTTTAAAGCGGGACTATCCTAAAAAAATAATGGAGAAGACTAAACTTCATTGAAAATCAATTGTCTAATTCCTCGAAGTCAAAAAATCATTATATTACCTTCTTGGAATTCATGAGAGTATTCTTTGCATTTTTTATAGGACTTGGTGTTGCTACTGTTGTGAAATCTCAGGATTTTTCCAATAAGGGTACGGAATTTTGGGTTGGTTATGGATCGCATGTATCCATGTATAATAATAACCCCTTCTCACCTACTTATGGGCAGGTGTTAGCTGATGGGGGTGATCAAAACATGGTTCTTTATTTTACGTCAGACAAAACTGCTCAAGTTAAGGTTGAAATACCAGCTGTAGGATGGTCCAGAACCTATCAAGTAAATCCCAATCAGGTGACCATTTCCGATTTAATTCCTAAATCAGGTACTGAGGACGCAAGATTAACTCAAGAGGGATTATCAAAAAAGGGTATACACATTACATCTGATATTCCCATTATCGCCTATGCTCATATTTATGATAATAGTGTTTCCGGGGCTACTTTGCTATTTCCTGTTAATACTTTAGGACGTGATTATTATTCTTTAAACTTCAAGCAAATTGCAAACCTGAATTCTCGATATGCATATTGTTATGCTTATGTAGTAGCTACAGAAGACGATACGAATATCGAGATCATTTTAAGTGCAAATTCAGTTAATCGACAAAAAGGAGATACTATTCGTGCAATCCTTAAAAAGGGGGAGATATACAATGTGTTAGGGCGACTTAATGGAGATAATGGACCTTCTATATATTATGGTGAAGATTTGACGGGAACTGTAATCCGATCAATAGCAACAGCAACTAGTTCATGTAAACGAATAGCCGTTTTTTCTGGTTCTGGAAAGGTGAGTATTTCATGTAACAGTGGATCAGGTTCTGCAGATAATTATATCCAACAAGCTTTTCCGTCAAATTCCTGGGGAAGAAAATATTTTACTGTGCCCACAGAGAATATGCCTAATAATTTTTTTCGTGTTGCTGTTAGTAAATCGTCAGCTGTTGTAAAACGTAATGGAGTACCATTAACAGGGTTAATTAATGGATTTTATTACGAGTATACAAGCACGAGTCCAGATTTAATTGAGTCAGATGAACCAATTATGGTTGCTCAATATATAACAACAACAGGTCAATGCGGAAACACCCTGGTTAGCAATGGAGATCCTGAGATGATTTATCTAAGTCCCATTGAACAAACAATTAATAAAGTAACCTTGTATTCAAGTCCCTTTGCCAGAATAACCAATCATTTTATAAATATTGTAATTCATAA
The DNA here is from genome assembly GCA_046303675.1 of bacterium. GTDB lineage: Bacteria > Bacteroidota > Bacteroidia > Chitinophagales > Chitinophagaceae > Pollutibacter. The sequence continues at coordinate 5,185 of JBKCFW010000027.1, read as the reverse complement.
AAACGGAGTTTCATCTTTACGGGTTGATGGTGTTGCTCCAATTGGAACTTCTGCACCTTTTGTTCAGGACCTCAATTATGTTTATTACCAAATTCCGATTGGAGCTGCAGGATCACATACTATTCAATCTGATTCTGGTTTCAATGCAATTGCATATGGATATGGTCGAACGGAATCTTATGGATACAATGCGGGTGCAAATGTGAAAGATCTATATCAAACACTATCAACGGTCAATCAATATGCAACTGTTAATTTGCCTGCAACGTGCAAAGGAACTCCATTTAAATTTGTGATCTCTCTTCCATACGAGCCGGTGTCATTGGAGTGGATCATTCCTAATTACCCTGCAATACCAAAAATCAATTCACCACGATCGGACTCATCCAAATTCATCAATGGGAAACAAATATGGTATTATTCTTTGCCTGACTTTTATCGATATGATATTATAAATACATATAATATTCGTGTAATTGCAAATAATCCTACAACAGAAGGATGTACAGGTGAACAACAAATTGATTACACATTGCAAGTTTTTGAAAGACCCAAAGCGGGATTTGCATGGAATACAACAAACTGTATTGTTGATTCAGTTTTGATGCAGGATACCAGTACTGTATTAACTCGGCCTATTGCTAAATACATGTGGGATCTTGGAGATGGCAATTTCAATCCCATTCAAAAATCATTCAACCATAAATTCAACGCAATTGGCAAAAATTCTGTTCGATTTTTCTCAATAACTGATGTGGGATGCTTGAGTGATACTGCATTGGCTGAAATTACGTTGGATAGTGTTCCTATTCCTGATTTTTCAATTCAAAGTCAAACCTGTAAGGACAATGATATTGTATTTGCAGATGGGTCAAAGTCCACAGGCGGTGCTACATTGAATGAATGGCACTGGAATATACCCAATACAACTCCATTTGTGAGCACCAGCAACACTTCTGTTACAACCCGTTTTGATTTGTTGCAACAGTATACTGTAGGTTTGAAAGTAAGAACAGCCAATGGTTGCTTAAGTCCGGAAAAACAGATCACATTCACAAACCACCCCAAGCCGGAAGTTAAGTTTGAGCTTCCTAAGATCTGTCTCCCAGATGGAAATGGAACGTTCAAGGATCTTAGCACCATTGCCGATGGAACAAGTTCACTCTTCAAGAGAACCTGGAATTTTGGTAATCCCCATGCTACTCTTTCTAATCCCAACATAATAATCGATGTAGTCAATCCTTCTCACCGATTTAGCGCCATTGGACCGTACGACATTAAACTTGTAATTGAGTCGAATAATGGATGTAAAGATTCGTTGACACAATCGTTGCTCGATGTTTATGAACAGCCAAAAGCCAGTTTTACATTTTTAAATGAAGTTTGCTTAAGAGAATCTTCAGTGTTCGACGGAGTCATCGACCCTGGGGGTAGATCCATGGGCACTTATGTTTGGACTTTTTCAAATGGTCAAACAGCCACTACTTCATCGGCAACAGTTACTGCTGCAGCCGCAGGAACATATACTGCAACATTCTATGGATTCTCTGCTGATGGCTGTCCAAGTGACTCCATTTCGAGATCATTTGTAGTGAATCCTTTACCGGTTGCTGATTTTGAGATTTTAGGACGAGCTTGTGAAACCGATGACGTTTTATTTATTGAAAAAGCTACTTCTGCAGTAGGACCAGTGTTAAGGTGGAATTGGAGGCTCGGTGATGCTGCAAGTCCTGTTGACGTTCTAACTTCAACTGCTCCAGTCACTGGCAGATTTACATCTTGGGGTGACCAACGTATTGGATTGCTGGTTGAAAACAGCAAGGGGTGTAAAAGCGATACGTTATTTAAAACGTATAAAATACATCCCAAGCCCCAAGTGGCCTATGATTTGCCCGAAGTATGTTTGAATGATGCATTTGCCAATTTCATAAGCTTAACTTCTATTGCAGATCATACTCCTGGTATAGTGAATCAATGGATTTTTGGTGATCCCAATGCAACTGTGACCAATCCCAATACAGCAACTGGACAAAATGTATCACACAAATATTCAGCAGCCAGTGATTATACCATGTCTCTTACTTCCATATCAGCTGCTGGATGTATTTCAACACTAACACAAACATATACTGTAAACGGTGCCACACCTGTTGCTGATTTTAATATTATTGACCCAACTGGATTGTGTAGCAATCGTTTGGTAAATATTGAAAATACATCTACAGTCGATTTTGGAAAAGTGACCAAACTGGAGATCTATTGGGATTATTTAAATAAACCTGCCACATTCATTACCGATGAAGACCCATTGCCTAATAAAAACTATTCGCATTTGTATGCAGACTTCCAAAATGTTTCTTCCAAAACATTCTCAGTAAGACTTAGAGCATTTTCAGGGATTAGTTGCGTAGATGATGTGATAAAAACAATTACCGTTAAGGGAAGTCCATTGGTCATATTTGATCCTATACCAGGTATTTGTTTGGAGGCGGCACCTCGTCAAATTACAGAAGCGAAATTCACCGATGTTACGGGAGTGCCCAATGGCTCCTTAACCTATAGTGGAACTGGAAGCTCGCTGACTGGTCTATTTAATCCATCTGCTTCAGGAGTAGGGACTTTTCCGATCTATTATCGATTTACTTCTTCCAACGGGTGTTATGACGACAGCACTCAGTCAATAACGGTCTGGCCAAGACCTGTTGCAGATTATTCAATTTCTCCAATAACCTGTGAAAAAAATCCAATAACATTTACAAGCAACTCAACCACATCGGTTGGGACCATACAATCTTGGGTTTGGGATTTTGGAGATGGATCAACAGTTTTGACTGCAACCAATTCTAATCCAGTCAACCATTCATATTCCATCTTTAATTCCTATACTTCGGGGTTAACTGTATTTACTGATAATGGGTGTTACAGCGAGAAAAAAAATGTAACGACTTTAGTTAATCCACTTCCTCGCGTTTCATTTGATTTGCCCAAAGTTTGCTTACCGGAGGGTAAAGCACTTTTTGTGAACACCACATCTATTCCGGATAATACCAATGGTTCATTAACCTATGTTTGGAAATTTGGTGATCCAAGTGATGGCTCTACCTCGGTTGTAAAAGATGGGTTATATTATTATAAAAATCTAGGAACTTATTCCGTAACCTTGGTTTCGACCAGTATCAATCAATGTGTTGATTCTTTAACTAAAGCGCTTGTTGATGTTTTCCCACAGCCTAAGGCGATCTTTGATGGACCTGATTCAGTGTGTATCGGTAAAGAAATGAAATTTAACGACCGCTCAGATGGAGTTGGTAGTAGTATAACATCATGGGCATGGAATTTTGGCAATGGAGATCAGTCTGCACTGCAAAATCCTGATTATTTATATAGAAGCAGCGGCACATATGAGATCAGGTTGATCTCCAAAACCGATCAAGGTTGTTTTTCTGATACTGCAAGAAAACAAGTTATTATTCACCCATATCCTGTTGCATTTGCTGGACCAGATCTTTTTGTCTTGGATGATGGTCAGAAACCCATTGAAGCAACTGCATCCGGTTCTGCACTCTCATTTAGTTGGAGTCCAGGTATTTATTTAAACCTGACCAATGTTTTGCAACCGCTGGTCGTTAAACCTCAAGAGGATCAGCTCTACACATTAACCGTGACCGGTAGGGGAGCATGCAGTGTAACCGACGAAGTAAAAATCACTGTTTTGCGATTACCTAAACCGCCGAATACATTTACTCCAAACGGAGATGGCATTAATGATTTGTGGGAAATAAAGTATTTGGATCAATACCCCGGTTGTATAATTGAAGTATACACTACACAGGGTCAGTTGGTGTATAGGTCGGTGAACTATAACAATCAATGGGATGGAAAGTATAAAGGAAATACACTTCCTGTTGGAACTTATTATTATGTTATTGATCCCAAAAACGGACGAAATAAAGTAGCTGGGTATGTAACTATTTTGAAATGATGTATTGGTTAAGAACGATATCTATTTTTTGTTTTTGTGGTGCGCTCATTCAGGCGCGTGCGCAACAGCGACCACACTATACCCAATATATCATGAACAATTACATAATCAATCCAGCTATTTCCGGGATCGAAAATTATGTAGATGTTAAATTATCGGCGCGAAATCAATGGGTTGGTATTGAAGGAGCTCCAAAAACATTTTATGGCACAGTGCACGGTGCAATAGGGAAAAAGGGGTATAAGGCGAGTGCAACTTCATTTGAAATGAAGGGACAAAATCCAAGGGGAAGAGAATATTGGTCAAATTATAAAGCAGCAGAACCTCATCATGGAGTTGGACTCACTGTTGTTAATTATCAGACAGGGTATATCAATCGGTTAACTTCGTACGCAACCTATGCCTATCACATAGGGTTATCTTCACAAACCAGTTTGGCAGCAGGATTTGGTGCTGGCTTTTCATCCATCAATGTCAATCGAACTAGAATTACTTTGGCAACAGAATTTGACCCAGCTATTGGAACAGCAACAAGTCAATTGACTCAATTGAAGCCGGAGCTGAATGCCGGACTTTGGCTTTATTCATCCAGTTTTTTTGCAGGAATTTCAGCTCAGCAAATTATACCTGTACGCCTTCAATTTGTGGAAAGTGATTCTTATCGATCGAACTTGCTTCCTCATTTATTTGCTACCGCCGGGTACCGTTTTCCTGTTGGTCAGGATATTTCCCTACTTCCATCGTTTATGATGAGATATATTGTTTCAACACCCCTGGCGGCGGACCTCAATCTAAAAGCTCAGTATCGAGATCTGATGTGGACAGGAGTAAATTTTAGAAACGCGGATGGTTTTGCTGCAATGGTGGGTATAAACGTGGCTCAAACGTTTAACATTAGTTACTCGTATGATTTTAATCGGGGAAAATATCTACTTAGTACGATGAACCGAGGAACTCATGAAATTGTTCTCGGATTTACATTGGGTAATTCCTACGGCGATCTATGCCCTAGAAACATCTGGTAGGATTTTAATATAAAACGAAGATTATTTTCATGTTTCTTGGGGGTGCCTGCTTTTTTGAAATCCGTCATGCAAACAACTTCTCATGTCATTATCTTCATATCTCAAATTTTATCCCTTGTGCCAGCGGTAATGTATTTCCGTAGTTGATGGTATTGGTTTGTCTTCGCATATAGGCCTT
>JBKCFW010000026.1:0-17955 GCA_046303675.1 bacterium | reverse complement strand
CTCCAGATTCTGTTTGAAAACAAATACTCAACAAATGCAGGTGTCTTTGCGGGAAGGATCATGCATGAGATGTTTTAAAACTCGACTGCACCTCATCATTCAAACTACTGATAAATTTAAGGATGGCAGACTTCCCGGTGTGCTTCTCTGCACTGGTAATGAATATCGGGGGAAGTTCATCCCATTGTTTTTTCATCTCCTCAGTGAAGGCTTTCACATTAGCACTGACCACCTTCTGAGTTTCCTTGTCCGACTTAGTGAACACAATAGCAAAAGGTACTTTCCATTCACCAAGCTTATTGACAAAATCAAGATCGATCTGCTGAGGTTCATGACGTGAATCGATCAGAATAAAAATATTGATAAGATTTTCCCTGGTCTTGATATACCCCTCGATCATCTTCTCCCAACGCTTGCGCTGTGAAGCGGAGACTTTTGCAAATCCATACCCGGGAAGATCGACAAGAAACCAGCGAAACAAAGGCGACTGCTCCTTGCTCTTGCTCTCAATAATAAAATGATTGATCAACTGCGTCTTACCGGGAGTAGAAGAGGTCTTTGCGAGATTATGTATGCCTGTGATCATGTTGATCAAGGAAGATTTGCCAACATTGCTTCTTCCAATGAATGCATATTCGGGCTTGTCGGCCTTTGGACAGGAAGCGACATCCGGACTACTGATGACATACGTTGCTTTATGTATATTCATGCTTATTGATCAGATTTACAATTACTTTATGAGCCCTTGTGCCTAATTTGATTATTTTTGTTCAGATGGGAAAATTTGCACACGATACTGTAGTTCCGGACCTGGGCTCAAATTTACCGAAAAAAGAACAGGTGGCTATCATGTTTGACCAGATCGCCCCTAAATATGACTTCCTGAACAGGTTTCTTTCCGCAGGAATTGATATCTATTGGAGAAAAAAAGCACTCTCGATACTAAAGAAAGATAAGCCGGAACAAATTCTTGATATTGCCACCGGAACAGCCGACCTGGCCATCATGGCAGCAAAAATGCTTCGTCCGAAAAAAATAATCGGTATAGATATTTCAGAAGGGATGCTGAGCCTGGGCAGAAAAAAAATATCAGCAGATGGATTAGATACGATCATTGAATTGCAATCAGGCGACAGCGAATCGATAAGATTTCCTGATCAAACCTTTGATGCGGCAACCGTTTCTTTTGGCGTACGTAATTTTCAACACCTTGACAAAGGAATGCAGGAAATCAATCGTGTGCTTAAACAAGGTGGCAAACTGGTGGTACTCGAATTTTCAAGACCCTCTTTGCCCATCATCAAACAAGTCTATAATTTTTACATGGGCGTTGTGAGTCCATCATTGGGCAGACTTTTCTCAAAAAACAAAACCGCCTATCAATACCTGAACGATTCGGTTCAGAAATTTCCGGAGGGAAATGACTTTATTGCAATTCTTGAGAAAACAGGATTTAAAAATTCTTCATTCAAAAGACTGAGTCTGGGCATATGCAGCATCTACATCTCAGAAAAATAATCAGCCTGGCACTGTTGGTGCTTATTCTTGGCAATGCCAGGGCACAGCGTGCTATTGAGCTGAACCTACCTGACCACGACGACAAGCTGTATTATTTTGGTATCATCCTTGGTTATAATACTTCTCATTATAACATTACACACCACCCTTACTTTTTACAAAGAGATACCATTCAGGGAATTGAATCACAGAACAGCGGAAGAATTCATTTGGGCATCATGGCCAACCTGCAAATGACTAAACATCTGGATCTTAGGTTCTATCCGCTGAACCTGATCTTCAGTGAAAAAAAGTTTGGATACACACAAAAATTACCTGCTGATCCAACACCCACTGTTGAAAATCAGAAAGTTGAATCCATTGTGATGAGCTTGCCGTTGCAAGTCCGCCTAAAAAGTGATCGTATCAATAATTTCAGGGTATATACCCTTGCTGGATTGAAATATGATTTTGACCTGGCCAGTAATTCAGGTGCAAGAAATTCAGAGAATATCGTAAAAGTAAAAAAGGGTGACTATGGTGTTGAAGGAGGTATTGGTTTTCAATTCTTCTTCCCCTACTTTATACTTTCCCCTGAAATTAAATTCAGCTATGGCCTGAGCAATGTACACAGCAGAGATGAGGGCCTTCGTTATTCTAACGTGATCGATAAGATGAACAGCCGCATGATCATGTTCTCACTTCATTTTGAAGGTGGTGGTGGCGGAAAATAAATACACTAATTACCAAGAAGCTTAATAGTCGTATTCCCTTCTTTGCATGTTCCATCTCAAACCAAGAGAGGCAAATAAGTTATTCGGACTTGCTCCAGTTTTTCTCGCACTTATATTGGCCTCCAGAAACAAATTTTCTCTTACCTCATAAGCTGTCCAAAGATTTGCATTCAAATTTTGTTGAGCAACAGGTGACCCATAGAAAAATCCATCATCGGCAGAACGCGTATCACTATCCAGAAAAATATTGCTTCCATAATTCTGCCCAACACGCTCATTACCGCTTTTCCAGTAAATCACTTTTGCTTGGGCATACCACTTGGGTGCAGGCTGATAACGTAGAATAAATAAGTATTCTTTGATATTCGACATCAAGGGATGCGCCAATGGCTGATTATAATGTGTATAATTTGCAACCGTATCCGTGTGAGAATAAGTAAACGGACGGATCAAATTGGCCTCAAGCTGCAGATCAAGATTCTTCACACCAGCAACATCAATGTATTTTAATCCTCCTTGAAAGGCCCATTTGTTACCCCACCATCCTCTTTTTTCTCTGATATATCGTGTATAAAACTCATCGATCATCACCTGTCCGTATAACTGAACACGCTTCGCTATGTTTGCTTTTGCATCAAATCCTATGAATGCATTATCCGGACTACCGATCTGCAGTTCAGCTACGCGCAGCAACATCACAGGATTCAAATAAGCAAATTCAAACTTGTTGAGCCTGCCGAAAACAACTCCTTCAAAAAAACCAAGGGTAAGCCACTTCGGCGCATTAAAACTGAGGTAGTGAAGCGACATATACTTCTTAGAAAAAAGTGTGTCTGCCCCCAAGGTTCGACGAGTATATTGGGGCTGTAACTCCATGACCCGACTGATATAATTCAAACGCCACACCTTGAGGTTCATGTTCAGGAAAAGGTGACTGTTGGAATGATCACTAATGAACAAACTCCTGTACCCATTGCCAAGAAACATCTTGTCGTACCCGAACTGAAAATCCAGGTACTTGGCTGCATTGAAAAATACGGATCCCCGGGCATCAAAATAATCCCGACCCGTCTCTTTGAATATTTTATTGAGTCCGGCTCCGGGAACCGCCCTGAAACGGTTGATACGCTCCTGAACAAAAACAGGTGCTTTCTCCTGTGTCTCGGTTACGTATGCCTGAAAGCCTATTTTGCGTGCTACAAGCGACCTGACCACTGCCCCTCTGGTATTCATATACAGCAACTCATTGCTTGCATCATCCCTCATCGCCTGCAACTGCAAGACAGGGTTAACAGACAGGAAGAAGTCTTTCTGATTGATGCCTATAAAGTTTGCGGGATCCGTGTAAAAAGTATTTAAAAGCGATTTCTTACTCTTTATGAATTCCTGATTAGGGGAAGTCCATTCAAGATTGTTGATCTTAGACCGCTCAATATTATACCTATCTACCGATGACAAATTGATCTGTGCTGAAGAATCAGATGCCTTTGCCAAGGAGGTTGCCCACCATTTTCTGTTAAATGGCTTGATATGCGCAAAATTCAGAATAGTATCATTTTGCATTTTGATCTCCAGGCGTTCCAAGAGGATGTTTTCCTTGGATCCCTGTTGAAAAAGACTTGATTGCCCCATTAAGCCAAAAGGAAGAACAAAAACAGAGGCAACTAAAAAGGTTTTAATAATTTGCATCAGAATTGATTAATACAAAAATACATGTCGAAGATCCTCATAAAAGATATCAAGATCGTCAACGAAGGTAAAATTAACTCTGCAGATATATTGATCGGAGATCAGCGGATATTGAAAATAGCGCCGATAATTGACAATGCATACAATGCAAGAGAGATCAATGGGGAAAACAAATACCTCATGCCGGGGGTAATTGACGACCAAGTACATTTCAGGGAGCCTGGTCTCACGCACAAAGCCAATATACATTCAGAATCAATCGCAGCAGTTGCCGGCGGAACAACCTCCTTTATGGAAATGCCAAATACCAAGCCAGCTGCGCTCACACAAGAACTACTTGAAGAAAAATATGCTATTGCCGCACATTCATCACCGGCTAACTATTCCTTCTTTATGGGCACCTCGAACGACAATGCCGATGAAGTGTTAAGAACGAACGACAACAAAGAAAACATCTGTGGCATCAAGATCTTTATGGGCTCATCAACAGGTAACATGTTGGTCGACAATCACCTGGTTTTAAATAGAATTTTCAATGAAAGCGAAGTGCTGATCGCTACTCATTGTGAAGACGAGCGCATCATCAAAGCCAATCTTGAGAAAATACGGAATGAGAAAAAAGAACTGGAAGCGTCTGATCACCCCATCATCAGAAACGTAGAGGCTTGTTTTGAATCATCACTCATGGCAGTGCAGTTGGCTCAGAAAAACAACACAAGACTGCACATACTACATATATCAACAGCAAAAGAACTGCAGTTGTTTACGAACTTGATACCTCTTGAAGATAAACGCATCACGTCTGAAGTATGTGTTCACCACCTTCACTTTACAGCTGATGACTACGCGCTGCTTGGCAACAAAATAAAATGCAACCCTGCAATCAAGTCAAAAGAAAATAAAGAGGCACTTTGGGAAGCACTGCTGGATGACAGACTTGATATAATTGCGACAGATCATGCGCCTCACACCAAAGAAGAAAAGTTTGGCAACTACGAGTCATCGCACGCAGGACTACCATTGGTACAGCACAGCCTTCAGCTTATGCTTCACTACCACAAACAAGGAAGAATATCGCTGGAAAAGATCGTAGAAAAAATGGCCCATGCTCCAGCCAAATGTTTCCAAATAAAAGAACGCGGATTTATTCGTGAAGGATATTTCGCAGATCTCGTCATGGTTGATCTTAACAAGTCGTATACGATCAGTCAGGAAAACATCCTGTACAAATGCGGTTGGAGTCCGCTGGAAGGATTTACCACGCCTGCCAGCATCGAAAAAACTTTTGTGAACGGCTACCCCGTTTTTGAAAATGGAAAAGTTGATACATCACACAGAGGCATGCGCTTAACATTCAACAGGAGCTAAGTCCATCCATGCAAATCGACAAGACCACCTTACACGATCTGTCAGTATTCAACACAGAAGAAGAGTATTCCCTATTCAATAGAGTCGATTATTGCAGAACCAATGAAGGCAAGGCAATTCTCAAGAAGATATTTTCAACTCCGCTTAGCAATATCAACGAAATAAAGGATGTGCAACAAATCCTGAATTTCTATCAATCCAGGATCGATAAATGGCCTATTGGAATTACAAATGGCACACTGCTGGTAATCGAAAAGTTTTTAGATGATGACCCTGATAGTATACCGGAATCACCGAATTTCATCAATGTTATTGCTTATAAATTTTTGCATCAGGCCGACTATTCCATGATCGTGTTTTCAATGAAACAGGTAGTGGAGTTCATCAGAGGATTTCGCGAGATCATACATTTCTTTTCAGGATCAACACATCCGCATCAACTCAGTGAGCTGCTTCAAGAATGCAACGATATACTCTCAAATAAAAATTTTCAATCTCAGTTTACCGAAAAAGATTTTAAATCAATAAACACAGCTGAGCTCCTCGAGTATGCGCGGATGGTGCATGTTGAATGTATTGCCGAAACAAGAAAACTGATCAAGCTGTATGGCATCTTCGATGCCTGGTACGCCATGGCGAAGACCAATCAGATACTCAAACTTCACTTCCCAGAGTTTGTGGAACAACAAGATCCAATGATCGATGCCACGGGCCTTAGGCATGTACTGCTCAGCCATCCAATAGGATATGACCTCACTATGGATCGTGACAGCAATTTTATTTTCCTGACCGGAGCAAATATGGCAGGGAAGAGCACCCTGATCAAGGCGCTCGGACTCAGCGTTTACCTGGCGCATCTTGGTATGGGTGTGCCCGCTGATACCATGAAACTGACATTGTTTGAAGGCATATTGAGTAATATCAACGTTGCGGATAACATCACCAAAGGCGAGAGTTACTTTTATAATGAAGTAAAACGCATCAAGGAAACCATCCATCGTATCAATGATGAAAAAAAATGGCTTATCCTGATCGATGAACTCTTCAAGGGCACCAATATCCAAGATGCGATGAAGTGCTCACTCGCAGTGATCGAAGGATTGAGTAAAATGAAAAACGGTCTGTTCATATTGTCCTCCCATCTTTATGAAATTGGAGAAGACCTTAAAAAGATCCCATCCATCAGCTTCAAATATTTTGAAACTGAACTGAGAGAAAATCAACTGCTGTTCAGTTACAAACTGAGAGATGGAATAAGCAAGGACCGAATGGGATATCTCATTCTACAGCAGGAAGGTGTCACTGCCCTTCTTGAACAAATCGGAAAGAAACCTTAATCATAAGCGTATAAAAAACTTATCGGGAGAGAATTATACACCCTGAGTTTCGTTTTATTCACCTTTCTCTGGTTACGTGCATTTCTACCTTCACCTCATGTTCGTTAAAACATTTGGAAGTGCTGTTCATGGCGTCGATGCGATCACTATTACAATAGAAGTTAACTGGACCGCACAAGGAAAAGAGTATTGTATTGTTGGGTTGCCCGATTCTGCAATTAAGGAAAGTATGCAACGGGTAGAAAGTGCGATAAAGTCGATTGGATTTGAAATGCCCAGGACCAGGATCGTTGTAAACCTTGCCCCTGCAGACCTGAGAAAAAGCGGTACAGCATTCGACCTGCCGATTGCGATCGGTGTTCTTGCTGCTTCAGAGCAATTAAAAATTTCACAAGCGATCTCAAACTATGTGATGATGGGTGAATTAAGCCTCGACGGAGAACTCCGTGCTATTCGTGGTGCATTGCCCATTGCCATACAGGCCAGGAAGGATATGTTCGACGGACTCATCCTGCCTGATGCAAATGCAAAAGAGGCCGCAATGGTAGAGGGTCTACATGTGTATGGCATGCGAAACATCAAAGAGGTGATTCAATTTATCAGAACGGAAGGGAAGTCGGTTGCTGCGGTTAAAATAGATGTTCAGCAAGAGTTTCAAAAAGCACAGCAAAACATCGAATCTGATTTTTCAGATGTAAAGGGACAGGAAAATATCAAACGTGCATTGGAGATCGCGGCATCGGGCGGACATAATGTAATCCTCATCGGTCCGCCCGGTGCCGGGAAAACCATGTTGGCAAAACGATTGCCATCCATACTACCTCCATTGTCACTCGAAGAAGCATTGGAAAGCACAAAGATCCACAGTGTAGCTGGCAAACTCCCCGATAACTCAAGCTTCATCACTAAACGGCCTTTCAGAAATCCACACCACACGATCAGTGACGTTGCCTTGGTTGGCGGGGGCTCCACACCACAACCCGGAGAAATTTCACTGTCGCATAATGGCGTGTTGTTTTTGGATGAACTTCCGGAATTCAAAAGAACTGTATTGGAAGTAATGCGACAACCAATGGAAGAAAGAAAAGTAACGATATCAAGAGCCAGACTGGCCATCGACTTCCCTGCGTCCTTCATGTTGGTTGCTTCCATGAACCCTTGTCCGTGTGGATTTTACAATCACCCCGAAAAAAAATGTTCTTGTCCACCTGGTGCCGTCACCAAATACCTCAATAAAATCTCAGGCCCCTTGCTGGACAGAATAGACCTCCATGTAGAAGTGACTCCAGTCATCTTTTCCCAACTGGCATCCGTTCAATCTGCCGAATCTTCATCATCCATAAGAGAGCGTGTAGTGGCTGCAAGAGAAATTCAAACGATACGCTTCAAAGATCAACCGGGCATCTATTCAAATGCTCAAATGAGCGCGAGAGAATTAAAAAAGATCTGTGTACTTGATGATGCTAGTCAGGCCTTGATCAAAAAGGCAATGGAGCGACTCAGCTTGTCGGCCAGGGCATATGACAGGATCCTAAAAGTATCAAGAACAATTGCAGACCTGGCAGCAAGCGAGGTGATCAAAACAGAGCACATCGCTGAAGCCATACACTATAGAAACCTCGACCGCGAAGGCTGGGGCGGCTAAATTGAAACAACTTCCCCCTAAGACCTATTGGGGGGGGGTGCTGGGAAAAACCTCTTCTGAAAAACAAGTATCGCAATCACGCCACCGGAAATAGCCATATCGGCAATGTTAAACACTGGTCTGAAGAACTCAAAAGATTCTCCACCCCACAATGGAATCCATGAGGGGAAAACAGCATCCTGTATGATGGGAAAATATAGCATGTCCACCACCTTTCCGTGAAGAAAGCCTGCATACCCATTCGTGAAATGCTCACTCCAGATCCCATTGGCAAGATTCTGAACATACGCATCACTGGATTCAAAGATCAATCCGTAAAAAAGACTATCGATCAGATTCCCAATAGCACCCGCATATACGAGGGTTACACAAAAAATATATCCAACGTGATATTGCTTTTTGGTGATACCGAGAATGTAGTATGTACCAACACCTACTGCTACCAGTCTGAACACCGTGAGAGCAATCTTTCCCCACTCTCCGCCAAGCTTCCATCCATAGGCCATGCCTTCATTTTCAATAAAGTGCAGACGAAACCAGGGAATGGAATGAAACAGAATGGTTTCCTGCCCCATGTAATAATTGGTCTTGATAAAAATTTTCAAAGCCTGATCAGCCAATAAGACCAGAAAAGTAAGGAGCAGAACATGTTTAAACTTCACCGGGAGTATTTTTGCAAATATAATATATCGTAGGTATTGATACGTGAGTTCCTATTCTCCAACATAGACACGGGGAACCCTTTCAGAAATACCTGTCATGATCTCGTAAGGTATTGTACCGGCAGCTTTTGCCATTGCTGCAATTGATCTATCAGGACCAAACACCAGTACATCATCATCAGTCTGAATATCATCATATCCGGTAACATCAACCATCGTCATATCCATACAAACATTTCCGATTGTACTTACCTCATGACCCCTGATCAAAAAAGAACCTTTGCCATTGCCTAGTGATCTGGGATAGCCATCAGCATAACCAATTCTGACCGTAGCAATTTTTGAATCTCTTGTTAAGATTGCCTTACGACCATATCCAACTGATTCACCAGCTGCAACCTGCCTTATCTGTGCGATAGTTGTTTTAAGCGTGCCTGACTCGATCAGGTTCAATTCAGTGTTGCCAGGGTCAATGCCATACAACCCTATACCAAGTCTTACCATGTCATACTGTGCAGAAGAGTGCCGGGTGATCGCTGCACTGTTAGCTACATGCCGGAAGAAATCATATCCCAATCCATTGCGCAAGTCAAGACATAGCTGATCAAAAAGCCTCATCTGCTTTTGCGTAAATTCATCATGAGCAGGATCCTCCGATGAAACCAAGTGGGTGAAAACCGACTTCACCCTGAACACAGTATTCAAGTCAGGGATGTCAAGTAAATTATTTAAGGAGGCTGAATCAAAACCCAACCTGTGCATTCCAGTATCCAATTTGATGTGAACAGGGAAGAATGTGATGCCTTCACCATGAAGAAATGAGATAAGCTTCTCTGCAATATCACTCGAGTAGATCTCTGGTTCCAGATCATATTCCAATAATGAAGAAAATGCAGAAGGCTCTGTATTCATGATCATGATCGGTAGTCTGACGCCAGCTTTTCTCAATGTAACACCCTCATCAACATAGGCAACAGCAAGGTATTCAACACGATTGAACTGCAATAAATTCGCCACCTCGATACTGCCTGCACCATAAGAAAACGCTTTGACCATGGCCATCACCCGGGTTCCAGGCTGAAGATGAAGACGATATTGTTTGAGATTGTGTGCAAGAGAAGACAGGTTGATCTCCAGACGCGTACGATGAACCTTGCTTTCCAGGAGCTGACTCACCCGCTCCATTCGATATGATCTGGCACCTTTTACCAATACAAGCTGATTACTAAAATCTATTGGTCTCAAATTGGTCAGCAAAGATTCCGTATTTGAAAACAACTCGGCATGAACACCAACTTCACGAAACAATTCCACATGATGAATGAAACGATCACCTACGGCATAAAGTTGATGAACACCTTTCGCTTTAAGCAGTTCTGCTATTTGAGCATAGACAGCAGTATCATCTCCCGATACGCCTGTCAGATCAGATAGCACAGCCGATCTTTTCATCCCGGGATGTTGCAAACTAACAAACTCCAATGCGCTTACCAATCCGTTTAGGTCTGCATTATAACTGTCATTAATTACCACACATCCATTTTGTCCATCACGCATTTCAAGTCGCATCGCAACAGGAGGAAGTTCATGAAACCGATCAAGTATCCGATCAACAACATTCAGTTCCACACACATGGCAAAACAATGCATTGCATTTTCAAGCTCCGCTGCATCACGATATGGAAGCGTGAACCGATAAGCCGTCCCTTTATATTTTGCTTCAACCTTGGTTTCCTTATTGCCAGAAATTGAAAAATGCACAACGATATCGGACGCGTCATGCTGACCCCAACTCAAGCTGCCTTCAACCTTACCATCCGTGATGAATTGCTTAATTGCAGCATGTATCACCTCATGATCCCTACAATACACAATCAGTTTACTATTGCTAAACAACGATAACTTTTCATTCAGCTTTTCCTGAAGTGAAGAAAATCCTTCATTATGTGCCTCGCCGATATTGGTGATGATGCCAAGATCAGGACGAATCACCGCTGCAAGTTTTTGCATCTCCCCTTTTTCGGAAATACCCGCTTCAATGATGGCAAGATCATGTTCTTCTTGCATTTGCCAGATACTCAGTGGCACTCCGAGTTGTGAATTGTAACTGCGCGGGCTCCTTACAACATGTTTCTGTTCTGTAAGCAAAAAATTCAGCCACTCCTTCACAATGGTTTTTCCATTACTTCCTGTTACAGCGATAACAGGATAGCCAAATTGTTGACGATGTGCTGAAGCGATAAGTTGAAGAGCCCCAACTACATCATCCGCGATGTAGAAAGATGCCTCTGGGAATTTATCGTAAGCCTGCTCATCAGCGATCACAAAATGACGAACACCGCTTAGGTAAAGATCTTCAATGTATTTATGCCCGTCACCACTATCCGTTTTGATGGCAAAAAATAAGGTTGATTCGGGAAAGACTAATTTCCTGCTATCAATCAGCAAATGGACTATCTCGCCCTGCACTGTCTGACCAAAATGCCTTGCCCCCGTTAATGAAATAATATGATCTGTATTAAGTCCTTTCATCAACTATTTGAATCTGGTTTTGCTTTTGGACGGGCAGCACGAAGCGAGTAAAGTACAGAACCCAGAAGACAAACAACAATTACTGACAAGGAAACAGTGATTGAAATATGGATATTGAAAAATTCAATCAGCATTTTCACACCAATGAACACAAGTACTATAGCGATGCCCTGTTGCAAATAATCAAACTTGTCCACCGCGCCTTTCAACAAAAAGAAAAGTGAACGTAGTCCAAGTATCGCAAAAATATTGGATGAGTAGATCACCAAAATATCATCTGCTGTGAAATCAGCTTTTGCAGACTCTCTTACAAGCGACACAACAGTGGGGATTGAATCTAATGCAAACACAATATCCACAGCGGCCAGCATGAAAACGACAACAGCAAGGTTTGTAAAAAAGACCTTGCCATGAACCCTAATAATGTAGCGCCCCTTGGGTTCAAGAGCACTCACCCTAAAAAACTGATTAATGAATTTATAAATACCGGTTTGTCCTGGATCAAATTCCGCTTCGTCTTTTTTAAAGAAGAGTGTATATCCGGTGTAGATAAGAAATGCACCAAAAATATAAAGGATCCAGTGAAAGCGATCGATGAGCTCAATACCCACTGCGATGAAAGCGATGCGAAATACGATCGCCAGCAAAATACCAATCAACAATGCCCTGCCGGCATCCTGCTCTTGAACCTTGAAATACGTGAAGATGAGTATGAACACAAAGATGTTGTCGATACTGAGTGACCACTCCATGAGGTATGCAGCAAAATATTTCGTTGCAACGATGGAATTTTTTTCAAACCATAAAAATCCACAAAAAGCGATCGAAAGTCCCACCCAGAAAATAGTTTGCCACAAGGCCTTTTTAATGGTAATGGAACTGTTCTTCTTACTCATGAGTCCCAGATCAAATACAAGGGCCACAACAAGCAACAATCCAAAAGTCAGGTAAGTAATCTGGTCAACACTCATACGTACAATAAATTATTGGATTCAAAGATAGTCAATCCGTGTTGCTGAATCTTTAACTGCGATAGGCAAATTGTCTTTTTCTAAAGAAAGAATACAAAAAGAAGATGATTACAGGCAATAGCAATGGAAGCAAAACATTAAGCGCTTTCCAGAACCCGGCGTCTTGTTCAATTTTTTCCTTGTCCAACAACCTTAGCCGGAATGTTTTTGTCCTGGCCTCCATGATGCCTTCACCACCGGTCAGGTAAAATAAACAGTTGGCGACAAAATCCCTGTTGGCAAACTGCTGTCTTGTGTAAGCATTAGTCCCCATGCGTAAAGGCCCATCTTGCTCACTGACCGGGTTCAATAATATATCAGCGTCGGAGATCACGATCATCTGGTTAGGTTCAATGCACTGCGTTTTAAATGGACCATCCAGTGTCATCAAAGTTTCCAACTCTGTCTTCGAAAGCCTGTTCGTGAAAGCTGATGAAAATTTCCCTTCCAATAACACGGCGACTGGAATATTGGGGCGATTGAATAGATTCAGGTCTTCTTCATTTTTAATACTCCGCCATTCCACAATTGCAGGCGTCTGAAGTGAACGGGAATACAATGAACTCGCTAACAACAAATGCTTGCTGATGCCAGGTGAAGCAACTGTATCGATCGACTGAGGAAAAGAGGAAAGAACGACATCAAGATTTCTGGAAATAGGATGCCCACCAATGTTGCTGAGTAAAGGGGAATATGGCCAAGGCAACAACTCTATCTGAGGCTTGTCTCCTATGCTTCCAATAACCGAAGGCACTTTATCGCACTCAAGATCCTGCACAAGATCCCTGTTGATCCTCACACCATATTTGAACAGCTGTTCATCAAGATCAAGTCCCAGATCAAAAGCAATGAAAGAACCACTGCTCCGCTGAAGACTGTCCATGCTGGCGAACAAATTATCCATTGCCCACAACACCTTACCCCCGCCCATAATATATTGATCGATCTTCAGCTTTTGTATTTTACTAAATGCTGATACAGGCTTGGCAATAACAATTGCTGAAAAATCTTTTGGAATGAACGAAACGCTGTCAATCGGAAGTACAGCAACCCGATAATCACGCCTTAATACACCCTCGATCAGATCATACACACTTAGGTCCAGGGGTTCTCCATTGCCAGTTAAATAAGCAATTGCAGGTAAAGTATCCCTTTGCAACATGACCAATGCCTTGGCAATTTTGTATTCCATCAATGCCTCGGCATTGTTCAATGATTCCAATCCATTCAAATTGCTCTGTCCCTCTAGAAAATCTATACCCACCTGCCCCTTTGGTCCGGTCAGGATCGCCCCCGGAAACACCAGCGTCTGCTCAGTTTGTTCTCCCTTTTTTTGCTGCGCTTTCACATTTGTTGGGTTGATACCCATGCGTTGCAGCGAATCAAACAACACTGCTTTCAAAGAATCATTTAAACCCTCCCCCGGCCGCTCAAACTCCACCACAAATTTTCCCACGCTTAATGCATTGAAACTACTGCCCATATCCTCTGCAGCATTGGCAAGCCTTTTAAAACCTGCAGGCATATCTCCTTCGAGGTATACCGTAAGCGTAAATGGATCTTTAATATCACTGACCAGCTTACGGCTTGATTCAGATAACGTGAATCGCTTTTCTGCAGTCAGATCAATACCAGCATGAAAAAAGTAAGAAAGCACGTTCACTCCTACAATAACCAATAAAGGCAGCAGCCAACTCTTCATATGAATCCTCCTTCTTGTCATCAGGTCACTTTGATTTAATATTAAGAATGGTCAGGTATATGAACAATGATACTGCGCTGATAAAATACACCACATCACGGGTATCGATATTTCCTTTGCTGATATTCTCATAATGCGACTGAATACCCACCAGTGAAACATAATACCCTATGCTTGTCTTCCACCCTTCAATCTCTGCAAGTGAAGAGAATAAGGAATAAAAGATAAAACACAATAAGGCGCTTAATAAAAAAGAGATCACAGAATTTGATTGTATACTGCTCGTAAACAGGCCGATGGATACGTAAACAGCACAGAGCAATATGAGTCCGATGTATGACCCCAACATAGCTCCCGTATCTATGCCATCGACGGATAATGCATCGAGTGAAAAGACATAAAAAAGCGTGCCGAGAAGAGAGATGATTGAAACCAGCAAGGAAGCAAAAAATTTTCCGAGAACAATACCGGCTATAGATACCGGAGCAGTGCGCAAGAGCTCATAGGTTCCGCTGCGATATTCCTCGCTGAAACTCTTCATGGTAATGGCAGGGATCAAAAAAAGCATGATGAATGGAACAGACTGAAAGAAAGAATCAAGACTTGCATATCCACTTTCAAGGATTCCTGTCTCGGGTAAGATAAAAACAAATACACCCGTGATCAGCAAGAACAAACCAATAGATATGATTCCTAGCAAGCCACTGAAAAACTGACGCAACTCTTTTCTTAATATAGCGATCATAATAACATGCAAGATTACAAGAAGCAGTGAAAATAACGGAAAAAAAACGATAGAAAAACCTTTTTAAGCGAAAGGGCTGTTAATAACTTCATCCCATTATCCAAGCTGGTGGTTCATGGGGTTGTGGAAATTAGCATCTATCGGAATATTATACTTTTTATCGCTGAATATCCATCAAGCGAATGCTCAAAAGAAATGGGATGGTGAGGCGGGAGATGGTTCTTGGAATTCTGAAAGAAACTGGTTTCCAGACGGAGTACCGGATAGCAGTGAGGCCGTGACTCTTGACAACACCATCATAACATCTTCCTACACAGTAACGATATCATCTGACACAACCACGGTAAAGCTTCATAGCCTGATCATTCATCCATCGAATGGCATATCAATAACTATGGAAATTCCCAAAAGCAACAAAGCAGTACCCGCCCTTTCTGTGTTCTCAAACAAACTATCCATCACCATCGCTAAGGCGGGCTTGCTGATCAACAAAAGTGATGCTGTTGCAGGAAATACAATACTCATGAACGGCAAGATCAGGATCGAAGACGGCGGCAGATACAGTCACCAAACGCAAAGAGGCAATGCATACATCATCACAAAACTTGTTTCGTCGCCAGGCACCGAAAAAGGGGTTGTAGAATTTGATATACCCGGAAATGCAAGTTATCCGATTTCTATTTCCGGACGGCAATATGGCAGTCTTTGGCTTAATTCAGGCAATAAAGAAAAAAGAATATATACAGGCAGTGGAAATAACGACCTGATGATCAGAGGAGATCTTATCATAAATGACAGCGTCAGCTTCAATTCATCACTCACAGGAAATATATTTCTTTCCGGAAACATCAATAATAAAGGGATCTTGTCCATTTTTCCTTCAACAGCTGATAGCGCAAACAGAGAACTTATTTTTAATGGCGACTCTTCTGAATATTATTCAGGTGGCGCTCTCTTACTTAACGAGCACTTTAACCTGATGCGACTAAAAAAAGGTGTCTTGTATCTTAAATCATCAATTCAAATCGACAAATCAACATCTTCATTTGTTGTTGATTCACATGCCCGATTGATGATGGACACATTTTGCGTATACGGCATTGGAGAATTCAGGACCGAAAGCGATGCAATCGTTGGAATTGCATCCCCTGAAGGAATTTCGAATAATAGTTCAAAAGGAAATATTCGGTCAGTCCAAAAAAATATCAGCCAGAAAACTTCTTTCATCTTCTATGGTGAACAGAAGCAAGTAACAGGATCCTCATTCCCATCATCAATAGCATGTTTAGAGATCAACAAAAAAAGAGGCGATCTAAGTCTTTCATCACCCTTATTGATCAACGACAGCCTGATACTATCAAGAGGTATTATCCGAAGCTCAGACTCAGAGCCGCTTGAACTTATGGGCATTGCGTACTCGAAAGAAATCAATCAGTATGGCTGGCCATGCGGAAGCGACAGTAGTTTTATTGATGGCCCTCTACGCATGAGGTCCAATAAGACATTGAACAGATATTTCCCCATAGGTAAAGGACAATCTTTCTCCCCCATGAAAATTCAATTCGCAGATACAATAAACAAAACTATTGAGGCGGAATATATCGACGCTATAAAGGTTAGCCTTAACAACATACTGCCACCACTCAAGTCTGTCGCCAATAACGGTTATTGGCGAATAAAAACAATTGATGATGTGGATACAACGATTCAGACAATGGTAGTTCAGCTTGGTATACCACCACAACAACATAGTAATCTTCTCAATCAACCCGTGGTAGTCATCGGAGATACAGTTGCATCAACCTGGAAGATCATCGAAAACTCCGTGTATGATCAAACCAACAACACAGCTTCAGGCAAAATTTCTATGAAGGAAACTATTCTGGCAGTCGGTAGCACACAAGAAGAAATACTCTTAGACAAACGAATTGATCTTTCATATAGAAAAGATGATCAGTTGATAATATTAATGTGGAACATGCAAGGTGATATACAATTCAAGAACATGCTCATAGAAAAAAGTATTGATGGGATTAGATACGCTACAAGTTATCAGTATACTGATCGTCCGCGTCAAATCAATCAACATCAGTATGAGAAAAAAATAATGCCAGAAGCCCATCGAACAACCTATTTCAGGATAGTTTGTCAAGATGAAACTGACACAAAGATCATGTCAAATATCATCTGTATAAAAGAGCAAAAACGTAGTGATCTCCCATATCCTAATCCTGTATATGATGAGATGAGCGTCGGTATACCCGAGAACCAAGAAAAAAGAGCACAAGACGTTCAAGTGATCGACATGGCTGGCAGAATAATCCCTGTTGATGTATCCATGAACAGGAATATGGTGAGAATAAATACAAGCAAGCTTCCGAAGGGATTATATAGATTGATAATACCCTTAGGCAAGGAAAAGAAAATCTATTCTTTTGTAAGAAATTAGACTGAGAAACTTTCTCCGCATGCACAAGTTCTGTTGGCATTGGGATTCATAAAATGGAATCCTTTGCCATCTAATCCATCAGAGAATTCAAGTGTAGTATTAAATAGATACAATATGCTCTTTCGGTCTGTGACCAGCTTTATTCCCTTGTCTTCAAATACCTGATCACCAGCTTTTATTTCGTTGTCAAAATCCATTTTGTAAGTAAGGCCGGAGCACCCCCCACTCACGACGCTGACCCTGACAAAATAATCTTCACCCTTGCCTTCCTCTGACAGAAGATCAATAACTCTCGCCTTTGCTTTTTCACTGATGAAAATTCCACTCATCATTGTTGCAGTTTCCATCCGGGTATGTTTTAGAATACAAATTTAAACATTCTGATCAACTTGCAGGATGATGCCATGCAGACACGCCAGACAAACTCCCTTTTTTATACAATTGCCATGTCATGCTTTCCTCACGAAGTTGCGCTATGGAAGACACAACATATTCCAACGCCATCTTACATTCTTCCTCACTTGTAAATCTTCCAAAAGAAAAACGTACTGTCGCCATGGCTTGCTGGGCTCCCAGTCCCATGGC
>JBKCFW010000025.1:0-3128 GCA_046303675.1 bacterium | reverse complement strand
AAAAAACCACCATAACAGCTGTTACAGTGGTTTTCGTGACCCCGTCAGGATTCAAACCTGAAACCTTTTGATCCGTAGTCAAATGCTCTATTCAGTTGAGCTACGGGGCCTATTCTTAATGAACTCTTTTCCAGAGCCTGATTTAAGATACTTTTCTCTTTGTCTTGCTTCAGCATAACTTGAAAAGCTTTCGGTAAAGATAAGTTTCCAAGGTCTGAAACCTTTAGTAGATTTTGTTTTTCCTGACTCATGTTCTTGAAATCTTCTTTCAAGGTCTTTTGTCATTCCTACATAATATCTACCATCTTTTTCACTCCGTATAACATACACACAAATCATAATCTTCAAATGCTCCCTGCCTGCCGGCAGGCAGGTATTCAGTTGAGCTACGGGGCCTTAATGGAGTGCAAAGATAATAAATTACTCTAATAACTAATACTCAAACCTCATAAATGCTTCCAATGCAGCATATTGTGGTAGTCCGAGTTGATCAAACAATTCCGCAGTGCCTGCATTCCTGTCCTCTGCTCTCTGCCAGAACTCCCTGCTGTCTGTACCCTGGAATACCACACCATCTTTTTGTGACTGATGAATGAATATACCATTGCGTTTTTGTAACACCTGATCTGGACTCATTGGAATGGCCATGTCAATATTCCACATCTCCCATTCAGCCCATGCTCCTCTGTATAACCAGAGCCTGCACTCTTTCACTGATTCATCATTGGCAGCTTTTAGTCTTTGCAATGCAGCAAGCATCACATCAAAGCATACCTTGTGTGTGCCGTGTGGATCTGCAAAGTCACCCGCAGCAAAGATCTGGTGCGGCTTGATCTTCTTGATAAGATCCATATGGATCTTGATATCCTCTTCGCTTGGCGGATTCTTTTTGATCATTCCAGTTTCATAAAACGGAAGATTCATGAAGTGGATGTGCTCGTCTTTTACACCAACATACCTACAGGTTGCCCTGGCTTCTGTTCGTCTGATCATCCCCTTGATGCCCCTGATCTCCGGTGTATCTTTTTGATGGGGTGTTTTGCTTTTGATGAAAGTCAGTGCATCTTCCCAAATCTTGGCTGAACGGCTCTTGTCAATATTGAATGCATTGTCAAACTCTACAGCGAAATCAATCTGCCTCATCACAAACTCATCACTGACTGCAATATTTCCTGAGGTCTGATAGCCTACATGAACTTCATGGCCTTGCTGAACAAGTCGTAAGAAAGTTCCTCCCATGGAGATGATATCGTCGTCAGGATGCGGGGAGAAGATGATCACACGTTTAGAGGCCGGATTTCTTCTTTCAGGATGACGCGGTACATCCTCATTGGGCTTTCCGCCTGGCCAACCCGTGATCGTATCACGCAGACCGTTAAATACTCTTAAGTTGATATCTGATACAGTTCCGTGTTTTTCTAACAAGTCTCCCAAGCCAGCATGATAATAATCGTCTCTTGTCAACATGAGCAATGGCTTCTTCTGCTCCACAGCCATTGTACAGACCGCATTGCGTATCATCTTTTCATTCCACTCGATCTCTCCGGTCAACCAAGGAGAAGTAAACCTTGTCAACTCCTGTGCTGAAGCCTCATCCAAAAAGTACGTACAATTGGTATGCTCCTGCAAAAATGAAGCCGGAACTTCATCGGTGATCTGTCCCTCAACAGCACGGCTAACAATAGCTGCCTTGCTGCTGCCGAAAGCAAGCATCACAATTCTCTTAGCTTTTAATATAGTACTGATGCCCATGGTGATCGACAAACGGGGCACTTGTGAAATATTATCAAACTCATAAGCATTGGCAAGTCTGGTTCCGTTGTCAAGCGCTGCCAACCTGGTAATTGAATTTCTGCTGGCACCTGGCTCGTTGAATCCAATATGTCCGTTCAGTCCGATACCCAGTACCTGTAGATCTATTCCCCCTGCTGCTTCTATCTTTTTATCAAATTCCACACCATAGTTGTGGATCTTTGATTTGTCAATAGTGCCATCAGGTATGTGTATGTTTTTGGGATCGATATCAACGTGACTGAAAAGATGCGTATGCATGAAATTGTGGTAACTCTGCTTCGCAGTGGGCTGCATCGGATAATATTCATCCAGGTTGAAGGTGATCACATTCTTGAAGCTGAGCTTTTCCTCTTTGTGCAGTCTGACCAACTCAGCATACAATGTTTTAGGAGTGGAGCCTGTGGCTAACCCCAATACACAGGATTTGTTCTGTTTTGCTTTTTCATTGATCAAGGCAGCAATTTCTGCCGCAACAACTTTTGCTGCTGCTTTGCTGTCCTCGTGAATCGAAATTGGATTTTTTTCAAATGAGTCTATCATTATAAAAAGGTTGTATGGGTTGAATTGGTATGCAATTTACTGATTGGCAGTTTAACTTACAACAATAGCCGCAAGATCAGATCAGTTCATTTTGATCTCAAATACCTCAGGCCAGAGCTTACCGGTGATCAGAATGGTTTTTTTGACTGAATCATAGGCAATGCCATTCAGTACAGCACCTGATTCTAGCGCAACTGATCCGGTTTGATTGAGGTAGGAGAGATTAGACCTGCTGTTTTTTTGTAAAAAATCTTTCATGTTCATCATTCCTACTACAGCACCATTGTTGGGGTCGATCTTAAGGATATAATCATACTGCCAACGGTTTGCATAGATATAGCCTTCGATCATCTCCAATTCGTTGAGGTTATTGACCGGACCATACTGGTCCTGTACACTGAGCACCCGCTTGAGCTTGAGTGTCACTGGCTCAACAAAATATAATTTGTCAGTTCCGTCACTGATGATCAAAGAGGAACTGTCATGGGTGATGCCCCAACCTTCTGCGGTCCAGGGTATGGTTCCTATCAACGACAGATCTTTAGCCCTGTACATAAACACAATGTGGTTCTGCCAGCTTAACTGGTATATGGTGTCACGGAAGATGGTGACACCTTCAGCGAAAATGTCTTTCGGATTGTCTACTTTCCGCGTGACTTTACCAGTTTTGAGGTCAACCTGACGCAGCGTTGAACTACCTGTCAATCCGGTACTTTCAATCAATTTTCCTTCATACATCTCAAGTCCCTGTGTAAATGCAGTCGTATCATGGGGGTATGCATTCAAAATTGAAT
>JBKCFW010000024.1:0-4599 GCA_046303675.1 bacterium | reverse complement strand
TTATCGCACATTCTTCGATTGACTCCCCCGCGTCCAGTTTGCCCTTGGGCATGTCCCAAAATCCCCGACGTTTCATCATCAGCAATTCACCTGCCTGATTGAATACCATCCCCCCGGCAGCCTCAATGATCATTTTGCCTTCCATGAATGTTGTAAGTTCAGTCTCATTGTTAAGGATTAACTGTCCCTCTGGCTGGTGTATAATGATGTACATAACTTAATTTTTGAATATTGCAGGCATTTAGCAACTTTGAAGCATGACAAACGAAAAAACAGTAGCTGAAAAACTTTTACAAGTTAACGCAATCAGGTTAAGTCCCAAAGAACCTTTCACCTGGGCATCAGGCTGGAAGAGTCCGATTTACTGCGATAATCGAAAAGTACTGGGCTATCCCTATGTGCGTGATTTCATCAAAAGTGAAATGTGCAACGTAATATTCGAGCAGTTCCCTGATGCTGAATTGTTGGCTGGGGTAGCTACTGCAGGTATTGCCTGGGGGGCTATGTCGGCCGATCAGCTTAAGCTGCCTTACATCTATGTCAGACCAAAACCCAAGGAGCACGGACTTGGTAACCAGATCGAAGGCTATTATGAAAAAGGAATGAAGACGGTCATCATCGAAGACCTCATCTCAACCGGGAAAAGCAGTCTCCAAGTGGTGGACGTTGTAAAGGAAGCCGGATTGGATGTTATCGGGATGGTATCCATTTTTACTTACGGTTTCAGTGTAGCTGAGAAAGCTTGCGCAGATGCTGGTGTAAGGACAATCTCCCTGACCAATTATCCAACACTGATCGAGCTTGCAATAGAAAAGGGGAGCATCGACCCTGCTGATCAAAAAACCTTGTTAAACTGGAGCCAGAATCCTTCGGAATGGGGCAGGACTTTGTAATTTTATAGTAAATCACTGATCATGAGACTCTACATAACTTTCTTTGTTTTACTCTTTGCTTTCTCGGCTACTGCTCAGCAAAAAAAACCTGTTACGGTTAAAATCAATACCCCGACCATTCAGTGTGAGATGTGTAAAAAGAGAATTGAAGACTACCTGAAATATGAGGAGGGGATTTTGAAATCCACGGTAGATGTAAAGTACAAAAGAACCACTGTTGTCTATCTGGCAGACAGAACCAATGTTGAGAATATCAAAACCGCCATTGCTAATACAGGCTACGATGCTGATGATGTTAAAGCATCGGACGAGGCCTACAAAGAACTTCCCAAGTGCTGTAAAAAGCCAGCTCAGTAGCGTGCCAAATATTGTACGATTGGCTTTATAAAACTATTTACTTCTTGTGCTATATATTGATTTGCAATATTTTCCATGTGTTAATTATATAGCTACTTTATGTAAAGCTGGTGAAGTGGATTTCCAATTGCAACTGCCTTTTAGAAAATCCTCCTTCAGAAATAGAATGATCATTGCAGGGGCAGGTGGACCAATTCAACTATCAATACCCATCGTCGGTTCCAGGTCAATTAAGTTTCCTTATGATCAAATTCAGATTGACAATAGGACTTCCTGGCAGCGGGATCATTTTAGAACCTTAGTAGCAGCTTATGGAAATTCTCCATTTTTTTTTCATTATAGAGATGAAATTGAGTCACTTTTTTCCCAAAAAACAGAACTATTGTACGAGTGGAATATGAACTGTTTGAACTGGATATTGAAAAAACTAAAGCTGAATGATCAAATCGTCATTACGGCATCTGGTTCTTCAGATCCGGAGGATATCGGGGTTTTCTCAGACATGATCACTCCGGCAAACTATAAAAAGCACGAACCAATCTTGAAATACCCCCAGGTTTTTGAGGATCGGGTTGGATTTTTATCAAACCTTTCGACGCTGGACATGTTGTTTAATGTTGGTCCAGAGGCTGGAAAAAGACTCTCTCAATTCCCTTTTGAGCTAAAAAAATGAAAAATGGTACTTCAATTGTATAAATAGATTTTAGGATAGTCAATCAAAACTTATTAATTTCAATCAAACTGATCTATGACGATAAGAAGCATTGCGATACCTGTTTTTCTGGTTGCGTTACTTTCACTTTCCTGCAAGAAAAAGGGTAGTACAGGTGGAACAACTCCCGAGCCTCCACCAGTAACAGAGGCAAAAATTGATTTCAGAACTGATCCCAATCCTGGAAGTAATGTTTACACATCACTATCAGCCAACTTTGACTTCAAGGTGATCTTAACGTCAACAATGCCCGCAGCTGGAATTAATATTGATATCACTACCAGGAATTCAGCCAACAATGAAGTCCTTGGGTCCCCCATTAATTATAAGTCAAACGTGGCCAGCAACAATTTCACGATCGGCCCTTTGGCATCCGGAGTAACCTATACAGTTTCCGTTGTAGTCTCGAGTCAAAAAGTATCTACCCCTCCAAATACTGCTTCCAAATCATTTAGCGTAAAGCTGAAATGATCTAAGAATAATGTTAATAAAAATGCCCCTGATATAAGGGGCATTTTTAATTAGATTAAGTTAGTATCAATTAGTTGATCTCGATGCTGAGCTTATCAGACTTGATCAAACTTGTGTACTTTTCATCTGAGATGATGTTACCATTTACAGTTAAGACACCTTCCTCAAAATGAATCGTATTCTTTCCATCAGCAATAAGTCCATCTGATTTCAAGGTTGAAATCAGTTCTTGTCCAGGCTCTTCTGTAACAGCCAGCTCTTGTTGTTGGCCATTTATGATATTAACTTCTATGTTCTTTTTTGTTTCGCTACCTATTGAGGCCTCTGAGCTATGCAATTGAGCCAGGGTAGGGGCAACAACCAGTGAAACGATCGACATGAGTTTAATAAGGATGTTCATGGATGGACCAGAAGTATCTTTAAAAGGATCTCCCACTGTATCTCCTGTTACTGAAGCTTTATGTGGTTCAGATTTTTTATAGAACATCTCTCCATTGATCTCAACACCCTTCTCAAAGCTTTTCTTAGCATTATCCCATGCACCACCTGCATTGTTCTGGAACATTCCCATTAAAACGCCACTCACTGTAGCGCCAGCAAGAAATCCACCAAGTGCCTCAGGGCCTAGTATAAATCCGATGATCAATGGTGAAATGATCGCAATTGCACCTGGCAGCATCATTTTTTTGATCGATGCTTCAGTAGATATCGCAACACATTTATCATATTCTGGCTTGCCAGTTCCTTCCATAATTCCAGGTATCGTGCGGAATTGGCGCCTAACCTCTTCAACCATTGACATGGCAGCTTCTCCAACAGCCCTGATGGCTAGCGAAGAGAAGATGAATGGAACCATGGCGCCCACAAAAAGGGAGGCCAATACTTTTGCTTTATAAATATCAATGCCATCCATTTTAAAGCCGTTGTGGTTCACCACACCAACATAGGCAGCGAATAGCGCAAGTGCTGTTAGCGCTGCAGAGGCAATGGCAAAACCTTTACCGGTTGCAGCAGTAGTATTTCCAACAGCATCCAATACGTCTGTTTTTTCTCTAACTTCTTTTGGCAACTCACTCATTTCGGCGATACCGCCTGCGTTATCAGCAATTGGACCAAATGCATCAATTGCAAGCTGCATGGCTGTAGTGGCCATCATTCCTGCTGCAGCAATTGCTACACCATAAAGGCCAGCACATTCGTATGAGCCCCAGATACCACCTGCGAGTACCAAAATTGGAAGGAGTGTAGATTCCATACCTACAGCGAGTCCGCCAATTACATTTGTAGCATGTCCGGTTGATGATTGTCTGATGATTGACAATACCGGACGCTTACCCATTGCAGTGAAGTATTCTGTAATAATTGACATTAATGTTCCCACGACCAAACCAACAATGATCGCACCCATAACACCATGATTGGTGAAAGTTAGGCCACGAAGTGACATTTCAGCTGGAAGGATATAATAAACCAATCCTGCACAAGCAATGGCCGTAAGCACGATTGAACCCCAGTTTCCGAGGTTAAGCGCTTTTTGAACATTGTCAGTACTGATACCTGCAGCATCGCTTACACGAACAAAAAGGGTACCTACTATTGAAAAAAGTATACCTACACCGGCTATCAGCATCGGCAGTAGAATTGGAGCAAAACCTCCAAAGTTATCCTGTGAGATTGTTTCTTGTCCTAATACCATGGTAGCTAGTACCGTAGCAACGTAAGAACCAAAAAGGTCTGCACCCATTCCGGCAACATCACCTACGTTATCACCCACATTGTCTGCAATGGTTGCTGGATTTCTTGGGTCATCTTCTGGTATACCCGCTTCAACTTTACCTACGAGATCAGCTCCAACGTCAGCAGCTTTGGTATAGATACCTCCACCTACACGGGCAAACAAAGCGATCGATTCAGCACCAAGAGAAAAACCGGTCAACACCTCGATGGTTTTAACCATCTCCTCTGAATTGGCTCCACTTCCCGGAGCAAACATCTCTTTTAAAATGATGTACAATCCACCTAAACCAAGAACAGCCAGACCAGCAACACCCAATCCCATCACGGCACCGCCTGTGAAAGAAACATTCAAGGCCTTTGAAAGGCTGGTTCTTGCTGCATGGGCAGTACGTACGTTGGCTTTTGTAGCCACTTTCATGCCTATATAAC
>JBKCFW010000023.1:0-28530 GCA_046303675.1 bacterium | reverse complement strand
TTTCAACACCTAGTTGGTTGATCAGATAAACTGCGCCGGGGTTTTTTGAGTAAGCCAGGCAAAAAGCCATCGGACCACCATCGCCATCAATCATTTTTCCTCCCATGTTGATTGGACCGGAAGGCAGTTCCGTCTCGGGGGTGAATCCATTCATCACGCCAAGTGTGTACAGGATTGGTTTGAAGGTAGATCCAACCTGTCTTTTCGTTTTGACATTGACGTGATCGAATTTGAAACGTTTGAAATTACTACTGCCTACCCATGCTTTTACTTCTCCAGTCATGGGGTCAACGGAAAGCAGTCCGATCTGCATGATCTGTTTGTGATAGCGAATGGAGTCTAGAGGAGACATGACCGTATCAATCTCTCT
Organism: bacterium; assembly: GCA_046303675.1. Lineage (GTDB taxonomy): Bacteria > Bacteroidota > Bacteroidia > Chitinophagales > Chitinophagaceae > Pollutibacter. The sequence continues at coordinate 28,160 of JBKCFW010000023.1, read as the reverse complement.
TTTATCGTTCCAGGCAAACACTTTCATCTCCACAGGTTCTGAAAAAATTTTCATGATCTCCTCTTCGCTGAGCCCTTCATTTTTTAGATTTCTCCAACGATCGGTTTGCTTGATCGCATTCTTCAAAATTGTTTTTCCTTCAGGCGTTTTCCAAATGCTTCCAGTCTTGATATTATACTGACTATTGAATACTTTTTGCAGATTTTGCATGTGTCGGTATACTGCTATTTCTGCATACTCCTGCATTTTTGGATTGATGGTGGTGAAAATCTTCAAACCATCTCTGTACATGTCGTAGGGTTCTCCGGTTTTCGGATTTTCATTTTCCTTGCACCATTTTTTTATTTCTTCTCTCAATATTTCACGAAAATTTGGTGCAATACCAGAATTCTCATCCAGCTTTAGGTATTTAAGTTGTATCGGGGCGATCTTTAGCGTACGCGCTTCTTCTTTAGTAAGGAAATTATTTCTCGCCATCTGGTCCAAGACTGTGTTCCTTCTGGCCATTGCGGCTTTAGGATTTCTTCTTGGGTTGTATCGGGTACTTCCTTTGAGCAGTCCAACCAGCACGGCCGCTTCTTCAACAGCGAGTTGGTCTGGCTCTTTTTGAAAATAAGTTTTTGCTGCATTCCTTATCCCATACGTCTCATCGCCATAGTTCACCATATTCAAGTACAGGGTAAGGATCTCTTCTTTGGTGAAATTTCTTTCCAGTCGTATCGCTACGATCCACTCTTTCAGTTTCTCAATTACGCGGGTGATCGATTTGCTGCTTTCTTGGCCAAGTAATGCCTTTGCCAGCTGTTGTGTGATCGTACTCGCACCTCCCTCACTTCCCAGAAACACAACTGCCCGCGCCAAACTTTTAATATCGATCCCTGAGTGTTGATAAAAGCGTTCATCTTCAGTTGCGATCAAGGCTTTGATGACATTGGGGGATATGTCTTGATACTTGATATTGATCCTGTCTTTCAGGTAAAACTTTCCCATGAGAGTTCCGTCATCGGCATAAATTTCTGATGACGACATCATTGAAGGATTTTGCAATTCTTCAATTGAGGGAAGTTTGCCAAAGAGACCGACGTAAATGAGGAGGATGACCGCAATTACAGCTGCCCAACCATAAAAGAAGATTTTCCAGAAAATCCTGACACCTCTTGATATTTCTTGCTTCTTATTTGATGGGTTGCTCATACTCATAAAGCTATGTAAAAGCGATGGTTTTGATTGGAAAGAAGTTCTTAAAATTTACCCGGCAGCTGATCCTGCAGGAATTTGATATATCGCTCTGTGTTTTTTTCTTGTATCATTCTCTTTTTATTTTCAAGAGAGATGATGATGAATCTGTACTTCTCAACAGGCAGCCATGGGAAAATTTCCCTGCTTGCCGCGGGAATCGATTGATCCGTATAGTTGATTGCTTCTGCTGCATTTTTAAATTCTTTGATCTCTATATAGTTGAGATCTGAGATCTTGTCTGCAATAAGTTCAAAGGCATTGCCTGGATATTTTTGTGCACTGTATTTTGCCAGCGCTCTTTTTGCTTCATTGATGTATACCACATCAACGTCTTTCATGAGAAGGACAACGGAGTGCGGCGATGAGGGATCAAAAGTGTAGTCGTCTTTTTTGACCTCAATAGTGGGTAGTTTCAGCGCATCGGTGTCTGCCTTGGCTTTGGCGATTACTGGTGGTTCAATTGATTTCTTGCCGGTTGAATCTTTTTTCACGGCAACTTCTCTGTCTTTTGGAAGTGGACTATCATCTATCCATTCAACGCTGTCAGTTGCCACTCTTTTTACATCCATATTCCTTATGCTTTCTTCAATTTCTTCTCTTCTGTTTACCACATCTGCAAGAAGTCCAGCCTTTTCAGCCAATGGAGAATTGGGATACAAGCTTGGGATCTTGTTGAGAGTGGCAATGGCCAGACTGTCCTGTTTTGATTTGATGTAATATATGGATTCAATGTAAAGAAGCTGTGGACTCCAATTGTTCTCTCCAAAGGTTGAATCCGCCTCACGTTTTTTTTGTAATGCGTTGTCAAACTTTCCTGATAGCATCAAGTCGTAGATTTTTTCATATGTTTTTGTTACTGCACTATCCTTTGATGCCTTCGTGCCTGTTTTTTTTCCTAGCTGGGATGTAAGGAGTCCGTCTGGAAATCTCTTTTTTAATTGATCCTTGTAAAATGACTCTTTTGAGGTGTTATTCAACTGCTTGTGACAGTAATACAGGTCAGTAAGAATTTTTTCAAGTTCAGGGTGTTCAGGACGTTTACTTAACAGTTTTTCGTGCCATGAAACCGATTCGGAACATGCATCGAGTTTGTCTTTATAAATTATGCCAAGTGATCTGTACGCTTTGTATTTTGATTCATTTGATTTGTCAAGTGCCTCCTGCGTAAGTGGAATATTCTCAGTAAGTCCTGCTATTGAAAGTTCTGAAGGGGTCTTTTCAAGATCGATCTCCTCTTGAACAAGCGCGTTTTTTTCGATGTTACTTTTCAATATTGCGTTCGTGGCCGCCGATCTTCTCCAATTGTCTGCATTCGGTCTTTCTCCCCATTTGTTTTTGAATGCAATGGACCCTTTAGCTATCAGGGAGGCATTGCTGAAATACCAATCACCTTTTTTTTGCTGTTCTGAAAACAACGCAGCTGTGGTGTTGTCAAGCAATGTATTTTTGGATGATCCGGCAGGTTGATTTTTATTCTGTTCTGTTGAGGCCTGCTCTTTTTGAAGCTTTTTTAAGAGCGCATTCAGTAAGGCATCTCTTTCATCTTGAGGCATGAAGGCAATGCGTTGGAGGCTGTCCTCTTGGTTGACAATTTTGATGTTGGTTGCCAATTCCGTGACAACAGACTTTTTTCTGATCACATCTTCGGGTGATGTTAAATTGTCTGTATTGATGCTGTCAAAGTGGACCTTTGACAGTTCATATTGTTTTGCATCAAATGCCATTTCAGCGATAGCAAGGTGATGTTGGTTTTTCATTCCAGGGTCACCACTATTGAATGCGATGGCTTTAAGCAACAGTGCTATGGCTGCATCTGTCTTTCCCCTGGATTTTTCCATCTCTGCAGCAGCACCATAAATGATGGGACGGTAGGTAAGGTATTTTTCTCTGCCGGCCATGCTCATCAATGCCTTTACATTCTGATCAACTTTTTTGTCTTTATTTTTCTCGTCAGTGGTCAGGCTGATCTGGTTGATCCTCGCGTAGGCCTCCATGATCGGGTCTGTGGTGAATGCGACAGACTTATCATAGAATCGGTCAGCATCTTCAAGATGCCCGCTTTTTTCATGAAGTTGAGCGATCAAGAAAAAAGCCCTGGCTTTTTCTGTTTTATTACGAAAGAGTCCTATTGCATTTTCCAGATAATGCGCCGCTGAGTCGTACTGTCCGCGCTTATAAAACCAATATGCTTTTATTTCATCAAGCTGATCTTGCAGCCTGTTTGGAAAATTTCCATCAAGGTAGAGTGTTTCAATAAGTCCCCTTGCATCATCATCATTATCCTGTCCGATCAGCGATCTGATGATCCAAAGCAAGGCATCATTTCTTATTGGGTTATGATGGAATTTTCTGGCAATCCCTCTTTTTTCAGGAGATGATATTGTAAATACATTACCGGTTGTATTGAGGTTGGACCCGATCGATTTTTCATATCCTCTTTCCTCTTTACTTCGGGGTTGAAAATTGTAATTGATGTATTGAAATACATCATAGGCGGAATCAAACTTTTTTTGAAAAAAATAGGATTGGCCCATCAGCAGATACAGATCATCTACCCAATCATTTCTGAGGTCATGCAGTAAGATTCCATTATTGGTTTTGATAACCACAGAATCAAGTTCCTGTTGCTGAGCAGCTGTCTGATCCAGGCTAACATCATAAAATGGCAGAAGGTTGCTAAAGGTATCTTTATGACTTTGTTTTGCGGAATTGATCACAGTCGACAGCTTCAATGCTGCGTTAAAATAAAAATTGTAGTGGGTGACGATATTTTCTTTGGCTCTGCGAAACGGACTTATTTTCCCTTCCGGGGTCATTTCTGATGCCAGTTTTCTGTCTTCAAATTTCTTCGGTTTTTTAAGGTCGAAGGTGATGTTTCCCTGGGCATTCAGCTCGAGCATGAAAAACACCCCCAGTCCAACCAGGAGAAGAATTCTTGTTTTTATGGATCTGTATTTGACGCTGATCTTCACAGGGTGTAAAACTACGCCTAATCCCCGTATTTTTAAAGGTCGTCATGTGTGATTTAGCATTAACTTTAATGTTCAATTAACCCTGTTCCAAGCCATGGCATTAAGTGAGAAGAATGTAAAGCAGAGTGGATTCAAGCGACTGACCAACCGATATCGTATGGTGATCATGAATGACCATACGTACGAGGAGATCGTTACATTCAAGATCACCCGTTTGAGTGTGTATGTTGTTTCTTGTTTTGTTTTTGTTTTGTTGGTCGGACTTACTACAGCACTGATCAGTTTTACCCCCTTGAAGTATTATATTCCTGGCTATGGAACACAGTCAGAGCGCCGCGAACTAACCCGATTGAAATTACGTGCAGATTCTCTTGAGCGGACCATACGATACAAGGATGCCTATTGGGAAAATGTTAAAAATGTATTGTCTGGTAAAGCCGAGATGATCCTTGATACTGGCTTGATCAGTGTACCAGATCTTGAACAATCACCTGATTAACGATGGCTAACAACTCGAACAAGAGGAAATTGTCTTACGAATCTGGTTTTCGTCGGCAATCGATGTTGATGAAGTACATGGGATTGGGTGCCCAGTTTTTTGCCTCCATACTGATCATGTTATTGATTGGATGGAAGGTAGATGACTGGCTCGTGTTCAGCACACCAGTTTTCATTTGGTTGTTGCCCTTGCTGTCAATAGTTGTCACCTTGATCAAGATCATCCTGGAAACAAATAAAAAGTCAAAAAAAGATGAATAAAGCCCTGCGTTCAATAGCGTTCCTTTTTATAGTGGTCTGCTTGATCATTGTGATTGCATTCAAGTGGTTAGCGTCTGCCGGCCTAGATCCTGTTGTTTTATTGTCGGGCAATCTAATCGTCTTTTTACTGACAATGTCTTCATTTTACCTGATCAAACGTGGACTAGGTTCAACATCAACTTCAGGATTTCTTTCATCGGTGTATAGTTCTTTTATCATGAAACTGGTTATTGCAGGATTGGTGGTATTCATTTATGTAAAGCTTTCCGGCGAACAGATGAATGTGCCTGCTGTATTGGCCAGTATGTTCCTGTATTTGCTGTATACGTTTATTGAGGTAAAAGGATTGTTGCTGTTGGTGAAGAAAGATTGAATATGTCAAAGACTGAGGCGCCACTGAATGCATTGTCTGATTTTCTTCCACCAGGATCATATCCCCTGGTAGAGCCTTTTCTTATCCAATACAAAGTTCACCTTACGGTGACAAGATCTCGCAGCACAGTGCTGGGTGATTATCGCAATGCCCATGGCAGTAAGGCGCATCGCATCTCAATAAATGGAAATCTAAATCGCTATGCATTTCTGATCACATTGCTTCATGAGCTGGCACATTTGATCACCTTCATTAGGTTTGGCCACAAAGTAGCGGCCCATGGACGGGAATGGAAGCAGCAATTCGGTGAGCTGCTGAAGCATTTGTTGTTGTCAGCAATTTTTCCTGAGGACATAAAGACACAATTGGCGGCTTCTCTTCAGAATCCTGCAGCGAGTTCTTGCGCTGACCTTGGCCTGATGCGCGTGTTGAGAAAGTATGATGCCAAAAAAGATGGAGTTGTCTTGGTGGAGGAGCTTGTTCCTGGAGAAACTTTTCATATCAAGGGTGGCAGGTTGTTCAGGAGAGGAGAAAAAGTACGAACACGCATCAAGGCAATCGAAATAAAGACAGGAAAGGTATATTTATTCAGTCCGGTTTACGAAGTGATCAAACATGCTGTTTCAGATCTCTCTTAGCATCCATACATCGCATCCAAAATGTCCTGTGTTCCCCAAGGGCTTCTTCAGGTATTCAAATCCAAATTTTTCATAGACACGTATTGCCTGTTTAAGCTCAGGCATGGTTTCGATATATATTTTTTTGAAACCTTCTTTAGCAGCAACAGTCATACATTCTTTGATAAGTGCAGCACCAATGCCTTTACCGCGTGCATTTGCTGTGAGGTACATTTTTACCAATTCACAGGTGTCAACCGGTAATCCATCACTAGGAAAAATTCCTCCTCCTCCCAATATCGCTCCATTATATTCTGCTATAAAGTAATGAGACCTGGGATATTCAAACAGAGAAGATAAGTTGTCTGTGCTTTTATCATAATACACAGTACCTGGTTTATTGGCGCCAAATTCCTCAAGGCAGTTTCTGATGATCACAGCAATCGTTGGATCGTCCTGCTTCTGAATTTTTCTGATAACAAGTTGTTCTGTCATCTGATAAAATTACAAATTTCATCTTGGCATTTCGGTGCTGGGCAACGATGCGTTGTTTTTCTTTATCAGTTGATCCATTACATCAAGGTGAGGGAGTGTGATGATCGAGAGAAAGATGAACAGCGCAGGCAAAGGATCAGTCTTTAATCCTGCAGCGTTCCATATGTAAGCCAGAAAAATGAAACCGATAGTTGCTAGAAACGTCATGGGTAAGGAATGTTTCCACATGGTGATCGGACGTTCAGCTTCTGATTGTTTTTCCTTTTGTAGAAAGCGAAAGATCAGCTCAAAAGATCTTATAGCATGCCATCCGCCAAAGTATAAGGCGAATGCAGGCAATAAAGGAAGAAGAGCGCAAAGTGATAGAATGATCACAAGATTAAGAAATATGGGCAGAGAGATGGTTAGCTTTTTGTTTTTGTTGGCGATAATGATACTTGCAAGGGTGATCAATCCGGTAATTGCTACTATGATCAACCCATGCTGTTTGACTGCCTCCCAAATAGCGGTAACCTGTGGAGATGATTTTGTTATGCGCATGATCACCATCTCAGTATCTTGTTGGTGAGTGAGCAGTATGGTGAGTAGTACAAAACTGCCCCATAGTAGCCTGCTTATATTCCATGAAACATGATCACTTGCTTCAGATAAGTCAATCTCGCCGAAATGCCATGCTGATATGATCAGAAATATCAAGAGACTTATGCTGGGGAATATTATCCAACATGCAGTGTAGAACAAGATGACCAGCACATATTTACCCAGGAAATGTTGTATGCTGAATTCCTGTTTATGTTTCTCTGTGTTGGTTTTTGCAATGATATGATCCAGTGCTCCGTGGGGAATGCCAGTGGCGGCTGTCATCAGTAAAAAATAAAACAGCTGAAAGTTCATCGGCAATGGGCTTATGGTATAGTGATAGGCCAACATCCCAAGACCAACAGCAGCATTTATCCAGGTAATGCGACTGAATATTTTACTGCCTCCGATCGCTGTCATTATCCTGATGTTTAAGTGAGGTATAAATTAAAGGCCTATGTAATTACATAGGCCTTTAACATGGTATTTTATAAGATATAATTACTTAGATTCTGAACGGCTGAGTGCATAGATAACCAGACCGAAACCGATCTTGTTCACAGCATCACCAATGTTGTAGATGATGTCCATGTTCAATCCGCTAAGACCCAATGCAGCTGCATCCATTCCGAAAAGACCACCTGGAGTTCCTACGATGTAACCCAGTGGATAGATAGCCCATCCAACAAGGACGAACCAGCCAAGTGTTTTGTTTGCTTTTGCTACTGCAGGTGAAGCAGCTGTAGCAAGTTTTGCAACTTCTCCGAACCATACAAGATAAACAATGTAGAAGTAAGCAGCTCCGCTGATTACACCCCAAAGAACACTCTGATCTCTGTAGATGGTCTCACCAAAGTAACCTGTTACAAGCATAACTACAGAAGCAAGAATCAACTTCCAAAGAAGGCCTACTGTACCACCTGATTTTTTAGTGATCAGATAGAACTCAACGCACATCAAAGGAACAGTCAACAACCAGTCAACATAACGGAAGAAGGTTGGTGATTCTCCACCTGTCTCGAGGTTGTAACCTCTCATGTAATAATAGTGAACTGCAGCGATGAAAGTGATCAACCCAGAAACAAGAACGGACGTACGCCATGCTTTGTCTGTGTTGCTCAATTCAAAAAAGAAGAAAACAGAGGCTGCCATCATAGCCATTGTTCCAATAAAGAACGTAAAGGCCACGTAGTTGTCGGGTGCTACCGACTCGAGAAAAAGTGAACTCATTGTGTATAGTTTTAGGTTAAGAAATGACACTGTTGAAGACCACACACATTCAGGATACTCGAGCGCAATTAAACGAGAATTAATATAAAATGTTCAAGTTTTATTAATGTTTTTTTAAACTGTCTAATATGAATATATGATTTTTACTGATATATTCAACAAAATATGCGATTTTATTACTTCGTTCGGCTAGAAATTCCCTCTAAAAAGGGTGTTAAGCACTGATGATCGCCCTGATTGTGGCCTTTACCTGTTCATATGCTGGTGTCAGGAGGATTGATTTTTTGGGCTTTTTCATGATCTCCTCAAGTGCGGTAGGTATAGCAATTTCTTGTTGAATGATTTCCTCCACCACTGTGGGGAATTTAACCGGGTGTGCAGTGCCAAGAATGATACCTTTTTCATGATCATTCTTTTCAACCCTGTCATGCATGGATTTATAGGCTATGGCGGTGTGGGGATCTATGATGTATTGATAATGTTCGTACACCTCTTTAATAGACGTTCTTGTTTCCTCGTCCGTGACAGATAAGCTGCTTACATGACTTTTTATGTTGGAAAAATCACCCTGGAACAATTCGACAATACGAATGAAATTACTTGGGTCGCCTACGTCCATTGCATTGGATATGGTCTGGACAGAAGGTCTAGGTTTATAATTACCTGTTTCTATGTAATCAGGAAATGCTTTATTGCTGTTGCAGGCTGCGATAAAATATTTTGCAGGCATCCCTGAATGTTGGGCAATAAGTCCTGCGCAAATATTTCCAAAGTTACCACTGGGTACCGAGAAAACAGGCGGAATGTCCTCATTCCACTGAGCAACGGCAAGTACATAATAGATCTGTTGGGATAGCCATCGGGAAATATTGATGGAATTGGATGAAGTGAGCAGACAGTCTTTATGCATTTCTTTGTCGGCAAAGGCGGTCTTAACCAAACGCTGACAATCATCGAAGTCACCTTGAATTTCCAGCGCATGTATGTTTTCTCCTAGTCCTGTTAGTTGTTTTTCCTGAACCGGACTCACTTTCCCCGAAGGGTAAAGAATAATAACTTCTGTGCCCTTGATCTTGTAAAATGCATCAGCCACAGCACCTCCGGTATCTCCGCTGGTAGCCACAAGCACGACTATTTTCTCGTCCTGATCTTTTGAAAATTTCCCCATGCAACGGCTTAAAAATCTTGCACCCAGATCTTTGAATGCCAGTGTGGGGCCATGAAATAATTCAAGACAAAATATATTGTCGTTTATTTTCTTCAACGGGAAGTCAAACGATAAGGTATCTTTTATAATGTCGTACAGCTCATTGTCACTGATACAATTGCCAACATAGGGTTTCATGATCTCGTATCCGATCGTCACTTTATCCAACTTCCTTAGATCGGCAATGAACTTGTTATCCCACAAGGGAATCTTTTCAGGATAGTAAAGGCCTTTGTCAGGTGCCTGACCGCTTAATGTTGCTTGACGGAAATCTGCGAGGGGAGACGTTCTATTCAGACTATAGTAATTCATGCTGATCTTAGATAATGCTCATGCCTTTGGCATTGAGTTTAGTTACATATGTTTTGTGTTCTATGCCAATACGATCATAGATGGATTTCATTTGTTGTTCTACTGCTTCAGCGGTCAATTTATCTTTACTTAACATAAAGATCGATGGTCCGCTTCCTGAAATTCCTCCTCCCAAAGCACCCGCTTCTTTACATTGCTGTTTAACTTCATCAAAACCGGGAATGAGTATGCTTCTGACAGGTTCAATGATCACATCTTCAAGTGATCTTCCTATGAGGTCATAATCGCCTTTCATCAATCCTGCAACCAGTCCTGCAATATTGCCCCACTGTTTGATCGCTTGTTGGAGAGGAACTTCTTTTCTTAAGATCTGCCTTGCATCAGAGGTGCGTACTTCAATTTGTGGATGTACCACGGTAATATAAAGCTCAGGTGCATCCAGCCTGACCACATCCAGCGGGTGGATAGAGCGTATTAATGTTACTCCACCCATCAGACAAGGGGTAATGTTGTCTGCGTGTTTAACACCACTTGCCACTTTTTCGCCAAACATGGCAAATCGGATAAGGTCGTCGTTATTGAATGGCCTGCCCAACAATTCATTTGCAGCAAATACGGCACCGGCAGCACTTGCCGCACTCGACCCCAATCCACTGCCTGGCATGATTTTTTTATCGATCGTCAGCCTTAAGCCCGGAGCTTTTTGATATTCACTCAACAGTGCTAGTAAAGCAGCTCCTGCAACGTTTTCTTCAGGCTTAAGCGGTAGACGATAGTTGTCTTTATGAATGATTTCAATACCTGGTTTTTCGATCTGCTCAAGTGTCATCAGATCGTAAGGCTCTTCCAGTGCAAGGCCGAGAATATCAAAGCCGCAAACCAGGTTTGCAACTGTTGCTGGTGATTTAATACTTATGCTGTGGCTCATGTAGTTGTTTTACTTGTTCATTGTTCTCATGATATCTGCGAACACGCCACTTGCTGTGACGTCTGCACCTGCTCCGGCACCTTTTACTGACAGTGGTGTCTGGTCATATCTGTCTGTGAAGAACAGTACAATATTATCTTTCCCATAGAGGTGATAGAGGTCGCTTTCCGGACTGATGTGTTTAAGTCCAACTGAAGCTTTCCCATCATGATAGTTTGCTACAAATTTCAATTTTGCATTGTCTGCTTTGGCATCATCCAGCAATTTTCTGAAATGACCTTCATTCGCAGCCATCTCATTATAAAAATCGTCCACAGTACCTTTCATGCAACTTTCAGGTAGGAATGAGTTACAGGTTATGTCTTCCATCTCAATATGGCTTCCGGCCTCTCTTGCCAGGATCATAATCTTGCGCATCACATCCGTTCCACTGAGGTCAAGTCGTGGATCAGGTTCTGTGTATCCTTCTCGTTGGGCATCCCTAACCACCTCTGAAAAGGGTTTGCTGCCATCGTAGTAGTTGAATACATAATTCAGGGTGCCACTGAGAACAGCTTCTATTTTTCTAACGCGGTCACCACTTTTTAGCAGGTCATTCAATGTGCCGATTACGGGAAGTGCGGCTCCAACATTGGTTTCAAAGAGAAACTTACAATTGTAGGAAAGGGCCAGGTCTTTGAGATGCTGGTAGCGTTCAAATTTATCTGAAGCCGCGATCTTATTACAGGCAACTACAGACATTGATTTCTTTAACACATCGGCGTATAATTCGGGAATTACTTTATTGGCAGTGATATCAACCAGCACACTGTTTCTGAGGTTGAGGTCGATCATCTGTTGTTTGAATTGTGCTGGGTTTGAATTATCTCCATCAGCGAGCGCCTTCTCCCAATTGGAAAGATCGATGCCCTCTTGTTGAATGATCATTTTTTTGCTGTTGCACAAGCCGATCACATTGAGTTTTAGGTTTTGAGATCGCTCGATCTTTTGGGATTGCATCATCAACTGACCAACAAGCTTTTTCCCAACATTTCCTGTGCCGATAATAAAAATATTGATCTCTTTTTTGGTATGTTCGAAGAAAGCCTCATGAAGAACATTCAAGGCTTTCTTTCGATCTGATGATAGAATCACAGCCGATATATCCCTTTCATTTGATCCTTGTGCTATCGAGAGGATATTGATACCATTTCTTCCAAGTGCACTGAACATCCTTCCGCTAATTCCGGGATGGTTTCTCATGTTTTCGCCAACCAGTCCGATGATCGAAGCATTTTTTACGACACTAATTTGTTGCAATATGCCTTTGCGTAATTCAACTTCAAATACTTCATTGAGTTTTTCTATCACTGCCTGACTTACCTCTTGTTTTACTGCGAGACAAATTGAATGTTCTGAAGCCCCCTGTGATATGAGGATGATGTTGATGCCGGCATCATGTAGTCCGCTGAATACTCTTTTTGCAAATCCCGGAACGCCGATCATTCCGCTGCCTTCAATGTTGACCAGTGAGATGTGTTCCAGAGAGGATATCCCTGCAATCATATTTCCATCCTGGTCATGTATGTTGTTGATCAGGGTTTTGTCTTCTTCGAATTTTTCAAGGTCCTTGATGGTTACAGGTATCGCATATTGATGAGCCTTGCCCAATGCAGCAGGGTGAATAACGGGGGTGCCAAACTGAGAAAGTTCCATGGCCTCTTCATAGGTCATAGATGTAATAGGTTTTGCATTGATAACAATTGAGGGATCTGCTGTAGCATAAGGAGTGTGGCCGGTCCAAATCTCAATATTGCTAATTGCGGAATCTATGACCAAGTTCAGGTTGTTGGCTGATATATTTTCATCAGGGATGATGGGGGTGACCGCATCTTCAGCTTTTGCATCTTCGGCAGATTCTATCCATCTTGTCTTCATTCCTTTTGATTGGCAGGATGCGGCAAAAATAGAGGATAGGACAACCGAGCCAAAGGATCTTATTTTCTGGGTTGTTTTATCCGGACAGGCTCCAAGAAGTTGAATCCCTTTACACATATCATCAACCTCATTGAATCTTTTTCTGATGAAACTCAGCACAGCGCTTTGCTGAATAACCGGGGTCACTGCCCTGGCGAGTTCAAGATAGGTTGCTTCTATTTCGAGGAGCGTGCTGGAGAAGTCAAAGCCTTGTTGCTGTGACTTTTTTCCTATGTCAACCAATTGCTGTTCGGTTACGGGATTTCCGGTAACCAAGATGCATGCGGTTGTATCATTGAGTGATCTACTTAATTGCTCGATCACGTGTTGTACTCCTTCTGCTGACCCAAGCAGGTCGCCTTCAATTTTTATAATTTTCATGAATGTGATGATGTAAATGTGGGAATAATCAAGATCTGAATCTTGTATATGGCATGATGCCCCTGGGTAATATAAAGTGTGCAACCCTTATCGGGTCGTAGTAGTGAATGTGGTTGTGAAAGAAGCAACTGGGCTTGTGTTAAGCTCATGCGTGTAATTAGTCATATTGATTGGGGTAGCCACCACTTTATTGTATTGAGTGCAAAATTAAACAATCTTCCTGATTTGTTGATTTTTTTTTAATTTTATTACTCGTTTTCGTGATTTCCTCAACAATTTTTCTCAATGAGTATCAATTCGTCAACTGAACTGACCAGGTTCAACAATGAAGTGGGCATAAAATATCAGCTCTATAACAGTTTATTTACCTCTTTGCCCTTTCATCGGATCGAGAAAACGGGAATCATGCTTTCATTGTTGCAGTCAAATTGTGAGGAAGGATACAAGAAGAAAATGAGTCCGTCGCAGATCATCAGTGATTTTTTTACCCGTCACGTATCCTATACTACGGAGGAACAACAACTTGATTTGATGTTCAGGTTCGTTCAGTTTGTAGAAAGACAGGTGGTGTTATTTGACGCACTTGAGGATGCTGCGTTTTCAGAGTTGAATGACATGAATGGACAGGGTACGCTGAAGCATCTGGAGACCGAAGTAGCGTTGTTAAAAAAAGAGAATCAGCTATCCAGAAAATTAAAAAATTTTGGCGTACGACTGGTGCTTACTGCTCATCCCACGCAGTTTTATCCTGGTTCAGTGCTGGGTATCATCAATGATCTTTCCAATGCAATTGCCTCAAACAATATCAGTCAGATTAACATCTATCTGCAACAACTCGGTAAGACTCCATTTTTCAACAAAAAGAAACCAACGCCCTTTGATGAAGCGGTAAGTCTGATCTGGTATCTTGAAAATGTTTTCTACGCTGCGAGTGCAAGAATTGTCACCGGCCTGAGGAATTACCTGCCTGAAGCTCAGTCGATGGAAAACGCGATCATTAAGATGGGCTTTTGGCCTGGAGGTGATCGTGATGGAAATCCATTCGTGACCAGTGACATCACCCTGAAAGTGGCTGATGCACTTAGGGGTAGCATCATCAAATGTTATTACCTCGATATCAGAAAGATGAGAAGGAGATTGACTTTTGAAGGAGTAGAGGGAAAGCTGCAGGATCTTGAAAGAAAGTTGTACAACAATATATTTATTCCTGATTTTCGGACTGATCTCACCAAGGACGAGATATTGAATACGCTGTATGAGATCAGAGAAACACTGGTGTACAATCACAGCAGTTTGTTCCTGGGAATGGTTGATAATCTTATTAACAAGGTTCAATTGTTTGGATTATTTTTTGCTTCACTTGATATCAGGCAAGACAGTTCTGTACATTCGAAAGTTATCGCTGAAATATCAACACTTGCAGGTTTGAAGAAAGGACAATATGAGACGATGGATGAGCAGGAGAAGATCAAGTGGCTTTCCTCTGTTGATGGTGAAGTTGAAATTCCTGAGCAAATCGACCCGATCATAAAAGACACGGTTGATTCCATGCGTGCGATCAGACAGATCCAGCAACAGAATGGCAAGCCTGGTTGTGAACGTTACATCATCAGTCAATGTAAGAATACCTTGAATATCCTGGAGGCATTTGGCTTGTTCGTATTCGCAGGATGGAAACGCGATGCCGTATCCGTTGACATTATTCCGCTTTTTGAGACCATCGACGATCTTCGCAATGCCGCTTCTGTGATGCAAGAACTTTATAGTTTGCCATTATACAGGGAGCATCTTAAACGAAGAGGGAACAGCCAAACTGTTATGCTTGGTTTCAGTGATGGCACAAAGGATGGCGGATATCTGATGGCTAATTTCAGCATCTATAAAGCAAAGCAGGAGCTTACTGCGATTTCAGCAAAGTATGGAATTGATGTTGTTTTCTTCGATGGTCGTGGTGGTCCCCCTGCACGTGGTGGAGGCAAAACCCATAAGTTCTACGCATCAATGGGTAAGGAAATCGCTAACAATGAAATTGAACTGACTGTACAAGGACAGACAGTAAGTTCGAATTTTGGTACCATAGAGGCTGCCCAATACAACATCGAACAACTGATCCACGCTGGAATTGGTAATGATTTGTTCTCTGATGGGTCCAGCACATTCAATCATGAGGAACAGATTTTGATGCAGCAATTGGCTGACGAAAGCTTTGAGGCATATAGTGCGTTGAAGAATCATCCTTATTTCATGGATTACCTTGTGCATACAAGTCCACTGAAATTCTATTCGGAGACAAATATTGGAAGTCGCCCTGCAAAACGCGGAGCAACCACGAAACTATCATTGCAAGACCTCAGGGCCATACCTTTTGTTGGTGCATGGAGTCAGATGAAACAGAATGTGACCGGTTATTACGGTGTTGGTTCTGCATTGAAGAAAATGGAGGAGAAGGGTTTTATGGCTGATCTTCAGGCGTTGTATAAGCGTTCATCTTTCTTCAAAACATTGATCGATAATTGTGAAATGGCAATGCGTAAGTGTTTCTTCCCGCTAACAGCATTCCTAGCTGATCATCCCCAATATGGAGAGTTATGGAGAAGCATGGAACAGGAGTTTGAACTGACCAAGAAATATATTTTGACGCTATCAGGCAAGTCTCAACTCATGGCAGATTACCCTGTTGAGCAGATCTCCATCATGACCAGAGAAAAGATCGTATTGCCAATTACCACGATACAGCAGTTTGCCATCACTAAAGTGAGAGAAATGGAAGAGCATAATCTTCAATCCCCACTGAAAGAGAGCTATGAAAAGCTTGTGATGCGTTGCTCATTTGGCATCATCAACGCCGGCAGGAACTCTGCTTGATTCTAGTGTAATTGATTGGTTGACTTACCTACGGAAACCTCCAGTTTGTGGTCTTGAATTTGATCCGCTGCCTGATTGACGATCTTCTGCGGCTTTTACAACCAGTGGCTTTTTGCCTAAGTTGATGTCATTGAGATTTTCGATGGCATCCATTGCCTCTTCCTTATTGGGCATATCTACAAAAGCGAATCCTCTGCTCTTACCTGTTTCGCGATCCATCGCCACTTTGGCGCTTTTTACCTGTCCAAATTTTTCAAAGATTTCCATCAACTCAGCATCATCAAGGTCATAGGGGAGTCCGGCCACAAAAATGTTCATAAAAATGATTTTATTAAAGATACCGAGAAAACCTGAAGTAATTACTTGTCACAATTGCCGTTTCAATTGTGTATTTATTTTTAAATAGTCTTATTTTACAAAAAACTGAAGAATGGTACCTTTCACAGGAGAATATGAATTTCTGATCAACAGACTACTGCCACAGTTGCTTACATCAACTGTATGTGGTGCATTGGTGGGTTATGGCAGAGAAAAACGAAACAGGCCTGCTGGCATCAGAACAAATATTCTTATCGCTGCCGGCTGTACGCTATACTCATCTCTTGGTTTTTATCTTGCTGAGCAGAACCCTATGATCGACCCAACCAGGATAATCGGACAAATTGCTACAGGGATAGGTTTTCTGGGAGCAGGAGCCATTGTCAAATCGGATCAAAAAGTTACAGGAGTTACCACCGCAGCATTTATTTGGGCAATAAGTGGCATCAGTATACTCATTGGTTACAATATGTACCTGGTGCCAATCGTGGCTACGCTTGGGTTGGTGTTGGTAGCATGGGCATTTGAAAAAGTTGAAAGCAGGATTCATAAGAATGGCTCAACAGATTGAATTAGATATGCATCCAAGATTTACAAGTTGATATTCTTCCCTATTTTTGATCACCCTATCAATCCTAAACTGTTTACTTTACAACCAATACCATGATTCATTCAATTATAAAAGACAAGCCAACCAGGCTGTTTCTTATCCTGGGTAGTTTTTTTGTGGCCAATACACTTATTGCAGAGATCATTGGCGTAAAATTATTTTCTCTCGAAAAAACATTGCAGTTGCCTCCTGCCAATTTATCCCTGTTAGGTGAATCTGGATTAGGATTCACGCTAACTGTTGGTGTACTGATCTGGCCTGTTGTGTTTATCATGACCGATCTTATCAATGAGTATTATGGTGTACGGGGTGTTCGGTTTCTGTCGTTACTCACTGCCATTATCATTGGTTTTGCATTCATTGTATTTTATGGAGCTATTCATATGGCTCCCGATGATTACTGGATCGGCTCTCAAAAAGAAAAGGGTGTGCCGAACATGCAGGCTGCTTACACACAGGTTCTGGGACAGGGGATGAATATTATTTTTGCATCTCTGACTGCATTTATAATCGGACAACTTGCTGATGCCACAGTGTTCAAAAAGATTAAAGTGATCACGGGAGAGAAGGGTATTTGGATGCGTGCAACGCTGTCTACAGTCGTATCGCAGCTCATCGATACGATAGTGGTCTCCTATATCTATCTGTATTTTTCACTTGGATTTTCTTTTCCGAGAGTTACTGCGATAGCCATCACAGGGTATACCTACAAATTTGCCGTAGCGATCATTTGTACGCCGATCATCTATTTCATTCATAACCTTATTGAAGAGTATCTTGGCAAAGAAAAGGCAGCTGCGATGAAGAAGGCTGCGTTGGGTGATTAATGCAGGGATATTGATCTCTCTTTTCTGAATTTGTCGGTGTACAGTCCAATTTTTTCAAAAGGGATTTTTTTGAATCCAGGGATCATTTTAAAAACTTCTGAATCTTCTCTAAGTAGAAAGTTTTGTTCCTTCATGTTGTTAAAACCAGGATCATCTTTGGTGATCCAGTTATTTTCAGATGTCATTTGTGCATGAATTCCTCCCATTAGTAAAACAGGTTCAACAGGACTGCCAACAATTACATTCTCGGAAAATATGTTACCTCTTGACCTCATGCCTTCCCACTCTTCATTTTCTTTGATCACATCAAGATAGTTCAATAGTGTTGGGTAATTAGTCGAGTAAGGTGGTGATCTGAAGTCTAATTCTTTTTCTAGGCGTTTTCTCAATAGTCCGTCTTTCCCGAACATGCTGTTGCCTGTATTTACAGCCCATGTATAATAGTGGGCGGAGATAACGGCGCTATGGGAAAGTGGGTTGATGATGATGTTGTTTTTCATCACCAGGTCCCAGCCGGTGTTGGCAAAGAGCACACCGTGGTTTGTTTTCATGTTGTTGAAAATATTTCCAAACACATACACGTCTGTAGAAGAGTCGTCGCAGTAGATGCCCATATTCATCCTATCGGGATTTCCACAATTGCTGAAATAGTTATACTGCAATACATTTCCTCGATCGCTTGGATTTCTTCCAATGTACCAGGGCGAAGTATCATTGGAGTTGAGTGTCACATCGTGGATGTGGTTGAATTCAAAAAGATGCTCGTTGCCATGTACATAAATACCCTGCCAATCTGAATTGTATACCTCACAATGGCTGACACGGTTGCCAACTCCATCCACGATCACTCCAGCCCAGTTGAATTTATTTCTTCTGTTGTAGTCGTGGATCTTGCAATTCTCTAGATAGCTATTGCCAGGCTTCAGTGTTTTTTTGTCACCACCACTAAGGAAAACGCCTCCGCTGCCTGTATTGTATATATCACAGCTTACAATACCATTATCTTCACCAGCATTTCGATTCCATGCGTTGTTGATATAGAAATGATTTTGTAGACTTCCAATTTGTCTTGATGCAGGCATGCCTTCGTAATCGTCTATTGAAGATTGTTCATCAGTCGCTTTTGCGCCCATTCCCATGAGTATTCCACAAGTGCCAAGATTCCTGATAGTACATCCTGCAATAATGGTATTTCGACAGGCTTCCATATACATGCCCATGCCTCTGCCAGCTTCAATGATCATTCCTTCGAATCGAAAATTTTTAACACCCTCCATGCAGATGATCGGTTCCTCTAGTATCGAGACTTGAACCATGTCGTTTGTATTTCTTGAAGGAGGCCAGAAATAAAGTATACCATCTTTATGGTCTGCATACCATTCGCCCGGACTATCCAATTCCTCCAGAATGTTGTGAGCAGTGTAGGATTGAAAATCTGCTCCTGATGCAACACCATATAGATGCGGTTTAAGGAGTTTGACTTGTTTATTGATCGTATCTATGGATTCTATCTGGGTATAATCATCTGCAAAGCCATAATTCAATGTTCCCTGAATCCAAACATCATGCCTACCGGTCCACCTTGCATGTCTTTCATCTGTATAGGTGAAAACGGGACCTCTGTTTGATTTGTCACCATTTCTTGGAACTGATCCTGGGTCGATCACCTTGCCTATTTTCATTGTACCCTTGTTAGGATATCTGGCAAGTATCATCGGTTCATTTCTGAAAAAAACTTCTAGTGGAGCCGGCATGACTGGTAGTCCATGTCCATATTGCCTGTGTTGTCCGAAATGATTAATTCCATTTTTTTTCAAATTGATCTCAAGCACACTTCCTCGCGCATTTTCTGGCAGACGCTTCAAGATCTTTTTATCCTTGACGGGTTTAAAAGATGATAACGAAATATCTTTCCCACCAGTAATGCGAACTTGCTCACCATCAGCTGCCTTCCAGATTACTGGTGCATCATGACTCCCGCCATCACGCTCGTCAAATTGCAGAGAAGAACGCAGGTTGTATTGCCCGCCATGTATGATGATCTTAAGTCCGGATTTTTCAACATTATTATGATCCTTGTATGTTCTTGCAAGATCTCTTGCCGCCTCCAGTGTGGCGAGCGGGTGCGTCGCTGATCCTTCATGGTGATCATTCCCATTGATCGATACATGTATCTCCTGTGCGAGCAGGCTGCTCAACACCATGAGTAAGTATCCAAGCAAGAGGAAGTATTTTTTCATGTTCATTTTTAATAGGACAATGAATTGAAAATACATAAAACTGATTTTTTTGATTGATATTTCTTTGACAATGTTCCTGTGTCAGGAATCTTTTGCATTCAATTGCACATAATTGTTTGGAGGGGAATCTTGGATTCGTTAATTTGAACCTTCTGACTAACTGTTAATTTGAATGCATGATTGTTGAATTGTTAGGGCGACTTCATCCTGCTGTTGTTCACTTTCCGATAGGAATATTGATACTTGCTTTTGTCCTGCAATATTTGTCTCCCAGACAGATAAGGGAAAGATCTGAATTGATCTGGTTTGTATTGCTGGTAGGTGCTGCATCTGCCCTGCTGGCAGCATTACTAGGCTGGATCTTATCCTGGTCCGGGGAATATGCAGAAACTGCTGTTTCCCGGCATCAGTGGCCGGGAATATATTTATGCATCGCATCTGCTTTGTTGGTCTATGTATACAAAATAAGAGAGAGGAGTAAGTTAAACAATCAGCTCGTTCATGCCTTGTTCACCAGTGTGATGATTCTTCTATTGATCACTGCACATTATGGAGCTAGTCTGACACATGGAAGTGGGTATCTGTTTGAATCCACCGCAGATGAGAACAATTACTCTGAAGATAAATCGAAAAGCTTAGTCAAAGAGGAAGCTGATTCAAGTATGGTTTCTTCCGACAGGATGCTGCCAGCGCTGCCTCTGCCAGACTCTATCTTGGTCAATAACCTCAAAAAGATCGGATTGGTCGTAAAGCCACTTGCAGCAGGGACAAATGCACTTGAGATCAATGCGGTTAATTTTTCATCATTTGGCGATAAAGATGTTGTGCAGCTTTCAGGTGTAGCTGAAAATATATTGTGGCTGCATCTGGCTGATACAAAAATTACGGACGCATCGGCAAAGCAGATCGCTGCATGTAAATATTTAACCCGACTTGATCTTCGCGGTACATCACTTGGACGAACTGCACTTGCTGAATTTACAGCACTCAAAGAATTGAATTACCTCAATATGGTCGGCACGGCGTTGGATGATGAAGCACTTGCTCAGTTTGTTCCTCCTGCAAGTCTCACCCATTTTTATTGTTGGAATACAAAAGTTACGAAAGCAGCTTTGGAACAGTTTAGGAGCAAATACCCCAAGGTGGTTCTCAACGAAGGCAACCTGTAATTGAATATTGGATTTCTGCACAACAGAACTTGTTTCTATCTGTTCTTTGTGTTATTTTTATTCAAATTAACATTGATCATGAGCACAATACCGCAAGCTATTTTGGACGAACTGAACTCGCCGCTTCAAATAACCAAGGAGCAAGTTGATTTCTTTAGAGAGAATGGTTTTATCAAGATCGCAAATGTATTATCTCCGGCTGTCATTTCAGTAATGGATGAGATCATTACAGAGGAGGTTAACAGACTCAATACGCAACATTTGGAGATGAAAGATCGGGACACCTACGGCAAAGCCTTTTTACAGATCATGAACATCTGGAAAAATTCAGAGGCTGTGAAACAGATCGTGTTCAGCAAGCGAATTGCAAAAATTGCGGCGGATCTGTTGGAGGTTTCTGGCGTCAGATTATATCATGATCAGGCTTTATATAAAGAACCCAGTGGTGGCCACACACCATGGCATGCAGACCAATATTACTGGCCTTTGGCAACTGACAGGACTGTCACTGCCTGGATTCCGCTTCAGGATACACCCCTTGAATTGGGGCCACTTGAATTTAGTGCAGGAAGCTTTAAGCTTACTGAAGGACGTGACAAAGCTATAAGTGACGAGAGTCAGGAATTATTGCAAACGGTATTGGGCGAATCAGGATTTCATCATTCAGTAGAGGCTTTTTCTTTGGGTGAGATAAGTTTCCATACAGGGTGGTTGTATCACAGGGCTGGACCAAATCTTACTGATAAAATGCGGAAGGTCATGACCATGATCTATATGGACAAGGACATGACACTTAAAGCCCCGGAAAACAAGAATCAACAGGCTGATTGGGACACCTGGTGTCCGGGCGTACAGGTTGGGGCACTCGTAGATTCACCGTTGAATCCGGTGATCTATGCTGCTTAGGATTTTTCATGCAGCTTCCATTTTACATTTTGAACATTAATTTATGAGGCTTAAGGCAGTAGTTTTTTTGCTGACGTTGGTATTTACCATGGATCAGCCGTTTGTTTATTCTCAGTCAACAGAAATTATTCCCTATCCAATTGAAACCATTCGCGGACAGGGGTTTTTCACTTTCAATTCCAAGACAACTTTTTATTATACAAAGAAAGATTCAATCGTTCAAGGTTCTATCCAGCCATTGCTTCAAAAATTATCTGATGCGGCTGGATTCAAGCTTACGTATTCCGCTAACAAGGCTCAACGAAATGTAGTTTCAGTAAGCCTTACAGCAGATGTTGCTGAAGCTGGTGGTTATGTGATTAAGGTAACACCTGAATCTGTTGACATCAAAGCAAAAGATCCTGTTGGTGTTTTTTATGCCATTCAGTCCTTGCTTCAATTACTTCCTCCGGAAATAGAGGGTCGTTCGATTTCGAGTACGATAGCATGGAAACTTCCATCCGTCATCATTCGAGATGCGCCTGCATTCAGGTATCGTGGATTAATGCTGGATGTCTCCCGTCACTTTTTACCCCTCCCATTTTTGAAGCGTCTAATTGATCTCATGGCGATGCAAAAGATGAACAACCTTCATCTTCATCTCACCGACGATCAGGGTTGGAGGATTGAAATTAAAAAGTATCCAAGGCTCACGTCTATAGGTGGTGTCAGGAGTGGTACGTTGCAGGATAAGTATCCCGGCAAAGGGAATGATAATAACGAGTATAAAGGATATTATACCCAAGAAGAGATCAAAGAGCTTGTTGCGTATGCAGCGAAAAAATTTATCAATATTGTACCCGAGATCGAACTGCCCGGGCATAGCAGTGCTGCTATAGCGGCCTATCCTGCATTGAGTTGTTTTCCCGAAGAATCCTCTTACACAGCTGAAGCCATGCATTCAAAGGCTGCGCTGGAAAAAGCGAAGGTGGCCGGAACTAAAATTGTACAAGAGAGTTGGGGAGTTTTCAACGACGTGCTTTGTCCGTCTGATTTTACATTCCAGTTCATGCAAGATGTACTTGACGAGGTGATCGATCTATTCCCTTCTAAGTATATTCATATTGGTGGTGATGAGTGTCCGAAAGATTTTTGGAAACGTTCATCGTTGTGTCAGGATCTTATTAAGAAGTATGATCTGAAAGATGAGCATGTCTTACAGAGTTATTTTATCCAGCGCATCGAACAACACATCAACAAGCGAGGCAGAAATATTATCGGTTGGGATGAAATTCTTGAAGGAGGCTTAGCACCCAATGCAGCTGTTATGAGCTGGCGCGGCACTTCTGGAGGAATTGAGTCGGCTAAGCAAAGTCATGATGTGATCATGTCACCTGACGGATATTGTTATCTTAATTTTTATCAATCCGAAGATCCCGGGGATTCAATTGCGTGGGGTGGATTTCTTCCACTGAAGAGGGTCTATAGCTATGATCCCATACCCACAGAGCTTGATTCGGCTCAACGCAAGTTTATCATGGGGGTTCAGGGAAATCTGTGGACAGAATACGTAAAGTCGACTGCTCTTGCAGAGTATATGCTTTTCCCCAGGGCTATTGCTCTTGCTGAAGTTGGATGGAGTAGAAATAAGCCGGGGTTTGAAAATTTTGCAGAGCGATTGATGCCTTATTTAAAGCGTCTTGATCAACTCAAGGTAAACTACTCTCGTCACTTGTTTGATATTGCATTGCAAAGTAAATATGTTCCTGATCAGAATGCAGTCCAAGTAGGCATTACAGGTGTTCCCGGAAAGACCAATATATACTATAGTATAACCGATCAGCAAGGTCGGGTTGAGAAACACAAATATAATCATCCCTTTGTTGTGCGCTCTTCAGCAAAGCTTGAGGCAATAGTTGAAGCTGAGGGTCAAGTGGTTGGTCGCTCGAGTGCTATGTTTAACATCAACAAAGCAACTGGTAAAAAAATCATATTGGCTGAGCAGCCCGCAAAAGCCTACAGTAAAGGAGGTGCTGTCTGTTTGGTCAATGGTATCATTGGTAGCAGCAACAGGTACTCTGATACAGAATGGCTTGGGTGGGATGGAAAAGATTTTAATGCGACTATTCAATTTAACGAGCCTACTGAGATAGGGAAGGTCTCTCTCAGGTTTTTCAACAATACATCCAGTTGGGTTTATCCTCCATCATCAATCACCCTTCTTGGCTCGACAGACGGTGTGAACTTTACTGAGATCAACAACTTAGACATACGTAATAGGGGAGAGGGTGCTGTACAGGTTACACAACTTCAGTTCAATAAAATTAAACTCAGCCATCTGAAGGTAGTTGCAAAAAATCACGGTATCATTTCAAAAAGTAATCCGGGTGAGGGATATCCCGCGTGGTTATTTGTTGATGAGTTGATGGTTGAGTAATGATGTTGGGTCTGCAAGCAAAAAATATTGAGCAGCCTGCATACTCACATGCAGGCTGCTTTTAGTTTAATCAATAAACTGGCCTTTCTCATCGGCTTTAACTCTCACACGCTTGGTCCCGTTTTCAAGTAAAATTTTGTATACTTTTTTAGAAGTATTATCACTCCCATAGTAATTGACCATGTATACATCTGATGCTATCGTCCAGTTAGGATATCTCTCTGCAATTGCTTTTCTTACAGATTGAGGTAGCGCAATGTCCTTGTACCTTTCTGCTGTATGCAAGACTTTCCCATTCTTATCGTAGAAAGCAAGAATTTGTCCTTGCGGAATATAAAATGAAACAAAATATTCATCCTGTTCCTCTTCATAGAAATCTGCTTTTTTGATATCATACGTTGCTGCGCGGCGCTCGAGTAGTCTGACCGGTTGTGCCGTTGCAGTGTCGTGTACGGATTTCAGATACTTGTAGTTCATACTTACCACTGTTACTTCTGGCAAGGTTTCCTGGCTGAATACGTTTGCGTTGAATCCGGTTAGTAAAATGAAGGCAACACATAATGATTTAAGAATGTTCATACGGGTTTTTTTATGGGTGATCTTAGTTTACAAACTTATTCTGTATATGAGTTTTGGGGAATGCCCTTTGTTTTATGTATGTATGACTTTGATTTGATGCTACACTGATCAGTGTTATTAAAACAGAAGATGTTGTTGATCTACAGCAGTCTTACTCTTGTCATGTGCACAAAACAAAAAATCCTTAATAAGTAAGGATTTTTCGGATAAACCACGTTGATGATTATTTTATGTTATCTCAATGAAATGTTGACTTATTTTTAATGCTGTTACAACGTGTTGGATTACTGGAGAGGTGATTATTTTATTTTGGCGCCAATTGAAACGAAAAAAGTTCTGCCATCTGCAGGGAGTGCACCCGGACCAGGATATCCTCCGGCCCTTCTGGTAAAATATCTTTCATCAAACAGGTTATTGATGCCTGCTTTGAGGTTGATCCCTTTATGGAGTTTATATGCTGCTGTGACATCTGTTATTGTGTACGAAGGGATCAATCCATTATTCCCATTGGAAGTTGGCTGGACAGTATTATTAGCATCGCTGAATGCTTCGCCGACACTGCTAATTTGAATGGTAAGCAACACACCTTTGTATCCGCCTGTTAAACCTCCACGGAAAATATTGGATGGAGCATTCTCAACTTTTTTGCCTTTTGTGTTGGCATCTTTATGGTTTCTGCTATATCTCGCATCAGTATACCCATATGATCCAAAAATGATCAGGTCTGACTGCAAAGATTTACCCATTGCCCGCATGGCATTAAATTCAACATACCCTTCAAATCCTTTGCTTGTACTGGCTCCAACATTGGTGATCAGTCTGTATGATGCACCTGAAGGGGTGATGGTTCCCACACGATTGTTATAAAGTAAATAGAATCCGCTTATGTCAAACTGAAATATGTCTTTTACTTTACCACGATATCCCAGATCAACGTTGAATCCTTTTGCATCTTTAAGTTCCGGATCAACAACATCTGTTGTTGGCGGCGCCTGTAAATTCGCAAATTGAATAGGGCGGTATGCTTGGGATATATTTGAGTAAATTTCAGTGTGTTTTGTAATATGGTACTCAGTTCCAATTCCACTCAGTAAAAAGCTTCTTGCTCTGGTGATGTTTTGTAATTTTATTTCTGCTCCGTTTCCATCATATCCGTTACGTCCTGATGCTGATCCTTCAAGCCATTCATAACGAATGCCTGGTATGATATAAAACTTATCATTGATACGAAAAATATTCTCTGCAAATGCAGCCATGTTTCTTGAATCGAATGTTATGTCACGAGGGTGGTTCCCGATGATATTGATATCGTAGTCTCTTCCGGTCGTTCCTTTGCCATCAGCCTGTCTGGTTGTTCTGCCGGTGTATAAACGAATGCCTCCTGATAATGTGTTTTTCAATTTGCCCAGATGGTAATCCGTAATGATACGACTCTCCATTCCGTAGTTTCTATATTGATCAAGATTGACCACGCGGTTGTTGTAGTTAAGTGTAGATGGATTCAGGCTATCTTTTACTGTGATTCCTTGCATGAATCCTACGCTGTTTCTATCGCCGATCGTTCCGAAGATCTTTGTGTTCCAACGCGTATGTGCGTTTAGTACATAATTTGCAATGATTGCCGGGGTTGTCCAGGTAACATCAAACCAGTTCCGGCTCCTTAGACTTTGTTGTGCGTTGTCTTTAATTTGAGCATCAGTGAGTCCACCTGGTTGCTGACTCCTCATATGCGATCTCATCAATTCAGTGGTAATCGAAAATTTCGTGTTCACATGATAGGTAATGCTTCCATACCCTGTATTGGTGAAGTACTGGCTGTTCTCTCTCCATCCATTACCATTGCGATGATCAAAAAAACCATAATAGTGTACTTTCCCTTTTTTGCCCCCAACCGCATTGTAGCTGTTGAACATGGCGTTGCTGCCTATCGTTTGTTGGGTTTCGATTTCAAAAGGTTTTTTGATGTCGCTTCCATTTCTCAAGATGTAGTTGACCAGTCCACCAAACTGTGCTCCATATTGCAATGAACCTTGACCACGCACAACTTCTATACGCTGTACTGCTTGTAGAGGAGGATTATAATATGCTTCTGGGTAACCGAAAGGATCTGCGGATATATCATACCCATTTTGCCTGACGTTGAACTCCCAGCTTCTATTTGGACTCAATCCGCGTGCTGCGATACCAATTTGAATGCCACTCGGATCACTTTCCCAGATGTGTATGCCCGGTACTTTTGCAAGTACTTGTCTCATAACATTCGCAGCCACATTCCCCTGAACATTATCCAGCACAATGAGCGCATTTTTTTTACCAGCATAGATGTTTGTTCCGACAGTTTCCGGCATCTGCTGGTAATCGCTTTTACTATTGTTCCCTACTACAGTTATATCCGGTAAACGTTTGAAATCTGTAGAATCATTTGTATCCTTTGAAATTTGAGCATTAGCTGTACAGCCCAAAGCCATCAAATAAGCAAAAACAACTCCTTTTCTACACATGGATGCAAATTGAAACGCAAAGGTGATTATTCGCAAGTTTGTATGTTTACGAGATAAGAAATCATGTTTTCGCAATCGGGAAAATAGTTGTTATATTAAGGGTAGTTTTTCAACCTAAACCCGCACTCTGCCTACTATGGGTGTTTTCTTAAAATAAAAGCTTCTTGATCTATGTGTTACTCATGCTTTGCAGATCATTTTTTTTCTAAGGGTACTTAGTTTCCAATTGCTCTTTTTTGTAGATTTGCACCCTTAAGTCGCTGATCCCGAGCCTTTAAATGTAGATTCGCGGCAAATTGGTTTCTGTTATTAAAAGGTGATAAGATGTTGAGGGGAATTAGCTCAGTTGGTAGAGCGCTTGCATGGCATGCAAGAGGTCAGCGGTTCGAACCCGCTATTCTCCACTTTAACATTAGAATTATTCTTTATCTGAGGGAATCAGAAATTCTCTTTGTTCTGAGAACCAACAAACTCTTTGTAAGATTTGTAATTTTCAGCGTTGATGTAATCAATTTTGACTTGCTTCCATTTAGTGATCGTGATAGAACTTTTGTTCAACCAAACGGATTCATATTTAACCTTCTCATTGCTTACCGCTTCCATCTCGTTTCCATCGCCTTCGATGTAAGGGGATTTGAAAATAGTCTGACTGGAAAGGGGTTGGCCATATTTGTCGGTAAG
>JBKCFW010000022.1:0-15277 GCA_046303675.1 bacterium | reverse complement strand
ACGTCTATGGTCCTGTCGCCCACGATCACTTCGCTTCCCCATATTTTGTTCAGTATCTCATTCCTGAGAAATACCCTTCCGGGCTTTGACGCGAGGTAGTTAAGCAGTTCAAATTCCTTCTTTGCCAAATTGATGGGCTCTTCTTTATAATATACCATGTATTCCTCAGGCTCGATCCTAAGTTCGCCGATCTCGATGCTTTTTGATTTATCAACCTTATTTATTCTCCTGAACAGGGCATTCACTTTTGATACCATCACTTTTGGAGAGATGGGTTTGCTGATAAAATCATCGGCGCCATCTTCAAGCCCTTTAACGTGCGAAAGTTCATCAGTGAGTGCAGTTAGGAAAACAATCAGTGTTTCTTTGAATTCAGGTTGCGATCTTAAAATTTTGCAAACCTCAATGCCATTTTTTTTGGGCATCATGATGTCAAGGATGATCAGACTGGGGTTATACTGTTTGGCTTTTAAAATCGCCTGATCTCCATCCTTGGCTGTTATGGTCTCATATCCATGAAGCTGTAGATTGTACGTGAGGATCTCCAGAATGTCTGGTTCATCATCAGCGATCAGGATCAGGTTACCTTTTGGCCCCATCTTAACGAGCATTTTTGCAAAGTTACTCTGCTATGACCTTAAAAAGCCAAGATCAAAGATTATCAAATTGTTAATGCGGAAACACATGATTTGTCATGCAGCGAGTTGAACAAGGCAGCTGCTGGGATTTTAGTATTAATTTTGCAGGATATGCAGATCCTGAGGTTCATATTTGTTTTGCTACTTTTTCCCATTTGTTCCTTCGCCAATCATTTTGATACCGGTCGGGTTCAGATCGATATCCGACGGGTGAAGTTGCATGAGGATATTGACGGCCTGCAAAAGCAGATCGTTTCTTTGGGCGGAGGTACTCAGCACCTGGCAGCGATCAGCAAAGACCAGGATCTGGATCTTTTGTACACCGATGTATACACCAGGCAGCTGGATCTTGTCCAACATGAGATCGAAGACAATCCATCATTGGATCACAGGATAAAAGTCAAGTACCTTACTGGATTGACGTTGATGATGAAGGGTTTCATTGAGAGTTGGCAGGCTGGTAAAATTCCCGCCGGTCAGGCTGTGGTACTTTTTTCTGCATATAAACAATACATGGATGCAGATCTTGAAGGAAACAGCATATTGCCGCTGGTACTTCGGTTTCCTTATGATGTCAACAGAATTCTAATTGGCGACAATACAGTGTTTTTTGAAAATAAAGGTTTAAGAGAATCAAGGTCGATCTTGTTCAAGCAGTTTGCATCTGATCAACCATTGATGGTACTTGCCAATATTGATCCGTATTTGGAAGAAGCCTTTGCCGACAGTCTGATCATTTCTTCTGCGCATCGCTTTCCCGAACAGTTTTATAATTATGCTGCTGCTGTTGGAAGTTCCCTGGGCAAGAAGATCAGAACGATCGACGATACACTTGTCTCATTGATCGCAACTATTTCAGAAGATCCTTCAGGCCGACTAATATTTCCCTTTATGCATTCGATCATGAAGGGCAGAATCAGTGTCGATTCTGTTAGACTGGCCATCACCAATGACCTGAACTATTATCGTTTGCTGATAAAAACCCAATCGCAGTATGCAGATGACATGAGACGAACTGATACGCCTGTATTGCACCATGAACTCATGCTAACGATCAAAAAAAAGGCTGAGAGTTTATTTATTAATGAGATCAATGCCTTGCATGATGAACAGGATGAGATCAGGTTTAAAATACTGACCCCGCTCACAGCAGAAGAACTTTATTATATCATTGTAACGGGTGAGGAGGTCCTTTATACTTCAAGTTATGTAGGTGTGTATAACAGACTAATGGCGCGTACTCCCAGGTCATCAGGAGACGACATGCTCATGAGGGTCAGATTTGACAGGTTCAAGAAGTTTATCCGAATGGCTGCTGGTTATAATAAATTGGATGCCTTTCTCTCGAGCATGTCTGCCGATAACGCCAAAATGCTCATGAAAGCATTTGTCAGGGGATTGGAAAAAAACTTTGACCTTGAAGATGCCGTTGATGTGGCTGACTCATATAGCAGCATCAAAGATGTTGCAATCAGAAAATTGGTCAGTGATGAAATCGACAGCAACCTGGAAGTTCACAGAAAAAACAACAACAGAAGAGGAGAGACCATTTACGGCATCCTGCAGTTGCTCTTCAGATCGGCATCTGATAGTGCTAAGCAGCTCAGCTCTCGCTTCAAAATGCCTTCAGCTTACAGGCTCCCATTCACGGAATTGTCTGATCCTTCAGGTCGGGTTGTTCAACAGGTATTCTTCTATGGAGACAAAGACGGGGCAGAATCATTTGCAAACTTTATGTCAAGCTTCAGGGGTAGAAATGAATGGAAGATTGACCAACACGAAAACTGGGTAGAGATCCGTTCGCTTGTTGGTAAACCAGTGTCCATTTTCGCCAATCTGCCACTGGATAATTCAAAAGGAGATGACCCTGATGCGAAGGCACAGTCACTCCTCATTGAACACCTAGGCGCAAAGGGATTAAAGCCTTCAGTGGTCATTCATCGTGGACATAGTTATCATTTGAAATATACACTCGGACAACTCCCCGCTTCCGCTCGGATTGTTGTGTTGGGATCTTGCGGAAGTTTCCAAAACCTGAGCAGTGTACTTCAGATCTGTCCGGATGCGCACATCGTATCGTCTAAAGAAGTAGGTACCAAGATCGTTAATGAACCGGTGGTGAGGATGATCGCTGAATCGTTGCGCAATGGGAATGGAGTTGATTGGATCAGCATGTGGAAGCAACTGGAAGGTCAGTTTGGCAATGGGGTGGCAAAGGAAAGGTTTGACAATTATATCCCGCCACATAAAAATCTCGGGGCCTTATTTATCAAGGCTTTTAACAGCAGTCAGCTTTGATCATGCAACAGGTGGGAATGAAGCAACCAGGTACAAAAGCAGTGAACAAGTTTTTTAATTTACCCCTACTTAGGAGAATATTTGCTTACGCCAATCCTTATGCTGGTAGGTTCTTCATATCGATAGTTCTGGCCCTGGTGCTTGCCGTGATGTCACCTTTACGTCCTGTGCTTATCAATTACACATTAAAACGCATAAGTGCCGAATCGTCTGCGATTGACATGGTCATGAGTTTTTTATTGATGATCACGATGGTTCAGGTTGCACTCTTGCTGCTTGAGGTACTGCTTCGTTTTCTTTTTTCTTACCTCACTTCCTGGTTGGGACACAGGGTGGTAAAAGATATACGTGTTGCGGTGTATAAAAAAATTCTTTCCTTCAACCTGAGACAATTTGATAAAACACCGATTGGAACATTGACCACCCGAACGATCAATGATATCGAGGCCATCAACGATATATTTTCTGAAGGATTGATTCCTATCGTTGCAGATCTGCTTTCGATCATCGCCATACTAACTGCAATGTTTTATACCGATTGGCGGTTGACGCTCGTGTGCATCATACCTTTTCCGCTGCTGATTATTGCTACTTATTTTTTCAAAGAAAGTGTTAACCGCTCCTTCATCAGTGTCAGAAATGCGATCGCATCCCTCAACGCATTCGTCCAGGAACATATCTCCGGAATGCAGATCATCCAATCATTCACTGCTGAAAAAAGGGAGCAGGCTAAATTTTCAAGCATCAACCAGCGACACCGTCAGGCCAACATCGATGCCATCTTTGCCTATTCAGTCTTTTTTCCCGTCGTGGAAATCGTTCTTGCATTTTCAATGGGGATCCTCGTTTGGTTTGCAGCCAGAAATGCCCTGCACCTTGGAAGAGCGGAGGCGCTTGCTGTCACCGGCAACATCGTTTCGTTCACACTCCTGTTGAACCTGTTGTTTCGCCCTTTGCGTGTGATCGCTGATAAATTCAATGTGCTCCAAATGGGCATGGTTGCCGGTGAAAGGGTATTGGCAGTAATTGATAACCAGGATGTGCTTCTTGAAGATCTTGCTGCAGAAGATTATCCGATTTCCGGAAAGATCGAATTTGACAGGGTGAGTTTTAGTTATGTTGATGGACAGCCTGTCTTGGATAATGTTTCCTTTAAAGTTGAAAAGGGCGAGACACTGGCGATCGTGGGGCATACCGGAAGTGGTAAGTCTACCGTTGTAAGTCTGATCAACCGTCTTTATCAGCACCAATCGGGTCAGATCCTGATTGATGGCAGACCGATCGAATCATTCAAGATAGATCATTTGAGATCAAGGATCGCTGTTGTGCTGCAAGATGTATTTCTTTTTTCCGGTTCGATCTATGATAATGTAACACTCCGCGATCCTTCGATTTCAAGGGAGGATGTCATCCGTGCTGCACAAATGATCGGTATTCATGATTTCATCATGCAACTGCCAGGGGGGTATGATTACCATGTTATGGAGAGGGGAAGCACTTTGTCGATGGGACAACGTCAGCTGCTTTCCTTCATCCGGGCGTTGCTGTACGATCCTGCTATTCTCATTCTGGATGAGGCAACCTCTTCTGTGGACACACAGACAGAAAAATTGATCCAACATGCCATCGAAGTGGTGACCTCCGGAAGAACCTCTATAGTTATTGCCCACAGACTTTCCACCATCAAAAAAGCAAGTAAAATTCTTGTGTTGGACCAAGGCAGGATCCTTGAAACAGGTACACATGATGAACTCCTTGAAAATCAAGGACATTATGCACATTTGATCCGCCTCCAACAGAAGTTTTCGCAAGAGTGAGCCTTTTTTACACATAGGCAAGGTTTTTACCTCGGGGCTCCCTATCTTTGCAAAAATTTCAAGAAAAAAATGTATCATAACGGCCTCAAATCTTTACTGGTAGCGGTTTTTACCACTTTTTTACTGGGTATTTCCGTGGAAGTCAGTGCCAATGATGAAGCAGGAACTGCAAAGCTTGATCCGGCTGAGGTTATCATGGATCACATTAAAGACGCTCACGAGTTTCATTTCTTCACATTACACAAGGAAGATGGTTCTGAATTCCACGCCACGCTGCCTCTTCCCGTTATTATTTTTTCCGACAAGAAAGGTCTTTCAATATTCTCTTCCTCAAAATTTCATCATGGTCATGAAACCTACAATGGCTATAAATTAGAACATGGAAAGATACACGCAGTCGACCCCAATGAGAAATTTTATGACCTGTCGATGACTAAAAATGTTGTGCAAATGTTGATCGCACTTACCATACTGGTTGTGCTCATGATCGGCATCGCTAACAAGTATAAACGTGGTCAGGGGGTAACATCTGCACCAAAAGGTTGGCAAAATGCCATCGAGCCAGTCATCGCGTTTGTAAGAGATGAAGTTGCGAAGCCAAACCTGGCTGGGAAGTACATGAAGTATTTACCATATTTGCTGACAGTATTCTTTTTTATTCTTGTCAATAATATCTTTGGATTGTTCCCCGGATCGGCCAACGTTACCGGAAACATCGCTTTCACCATTGTATTGGGTGTCATTTCCTTCTTTGTCATCCTTTTCAGTACCAACAAACATTTTTGGGCGCATATTTTCTGGTATCCAGGTGTTCCACTTCCTGTGAGGTTGCTCATCATGCTGCCGGTTGAATTGCTGGGTGTGTTCACCAAACCTTTCGCATTGATCGTGCGTCTTTTTGCCAACATGGTGGCAGGACACATCATCATCCTGAGCTTTATTACGTTGATATTTATTTTTGGATCGATGAGCGCAGTGGCCGGCTGGGGATTTTCTCCGCTTTCAGTTGCTTTTGCAGTGTTCATTTATCTGATTGAAATAATGGTAGCTTTTATTCAAGCCTTCATCTTCACCAACCTGACTGCAGTATTCATCGGTCAAGCTTTTGAAGGTGGACATGATGATGGCCACCATTGATAAATCTTTTGTTCATTTTTAAAATCAAGTATCATGAGTTTTATGACAATCATGCTCGAAGTTCAGACTGGTTTTTCACACATGGGTGGAGCTATTGGTGCTGGACTTGCAGCGATCGGTGCCGGTATTGGTATTGGTCAAATCGGAAAGGGTGCAGTGGAAGCCATTGCGCGTCAACCGGAAGCAGCTAATGAAATTCGTGCAAACATGATCCTGACAGCGGCCTTCGTAGAGGGTGTTGCCCTTTTCGCGGTTATCGCAGGTCTGTTGGCGGTGTTGAAGTAAACACACCCGTGCACAAACTAACACTGCATCCAAAGCACAGGGCGGAGGATGCAGTAATTTAACTTTCGTACTCAAAATATAGATCATGGATTTATTATTACCCGGTATTGGACTTCTGTTCTGGACCGTCGTGGCTTTCGGACTGGTCTTCTTCATCTTGCGAAAATTTGCATGGAAGATCATTATTCAATCGCTGAACGACAGGGAAAAAGGGATCTCAGAATCATTGGAATCTGCCAAAAAGCTAAAAGCAGAAATGGCACAGATGAAGAGTGAGAATGAGTCGCTCATGGCTCAGGCCAGAGAAGAGCGTACCCAAATGCTCAAGGAAGCGAAAGAAGCAAGGGATAAGATGATCAATGATGCCAAAGATCAAGCCAAGGCCGAGGCCTCCAAGATCATTACAGATGCGCAGGCCGCCATTCAAACAGAAAAATTAGCGGCATTGACAGATGTAAAGAATCAGATCGGTAAGATGGTGATCGAGATCTCAGAAAAAGTGATCCGTAAGCAACTTGAGAACAAAGACGAGCAAGAAAAATATATTCAGCAAATGGCTGGCGAACTTCAACATTTCGGAAAATAAACAATATGCTTCAGAATAAAGTTGCATCCCGATATGCTAAAGCACTCTTCCAACTTGCGGTTGAGACATCAAAAGTTGAGGAGGTGAGGAATGACCTTATGTTGGTGCGCGACATCAACCATAAGGAGCTGAGCAGCTTGCTTGTATCACCCGTGGTCGCCGGTGAAAAAAAGGTATCCATATTTGATGCTATCTTTTCTAAACATATACAGTCGCTAACCGCTTCATTCTTCAAGCTCATTTTTAGTAAGGGCCGTTCAATAGCCATTTACTCCATCATTGATGCTTTTGAAGAAATGTACAGAGCGCACAAGGGTATCAAACTCGTGGAACTTACCACCGCTATTCCTGCTTCTGAGGCGGTGAAGGACAATGTGAGAAAAATACTGAGCCAAAACAAGATGCTGCTTGGCAAAACGATCGAGTTCAAAGAAAAGACAGATGCATCGATCATTGGTGGGCTTGTAGTTCAAGTGGACGACAAACTGTTTGATGCAAGCATCAAACATGATCTGCAGTTCATTAAGCGTCAGTTCATCAAAAACATGTACATAAAAGATCTATAATATCAATATCACAGATTACATTTTAAATCATCAAGTATGATAGACATTAAGCCAGATGAGATCTCAGCGATACTCCGCCAACAGTTAAGCAATTTCAATACTTCTGCAGAACTCGAAGAAGTAGGTACCGTTTTGCAAGTGGGTGATGGTATTGCTCGTGTATACGGATTGAATAACGTAAAGTCAGGTGAGCTCGTAGAGTTTGAGACTGGCGTTAAAGCCATTGCATTGAACCTTGAAGAGGATAATGTGGGTGTGGTATTGATGGGTGAAGGTGCAAATATCAAAGAAGGTTCTAAAGTAAAACGCACAGGGTTGATCGCTTCCATCAAAGCCGGTATGGGTCTTGTTGGTCGCGTGATCAATACCCTCGGTGAACCCATCGATGGTAAAGGTCCGATCGCAGGCGATCTCTATGAAATGCCTATCGAGCGTAAGGCACCTGGGGTTATCTTCCGTGAGCCTGTAAAAGAGCCACTTCAAACTGGATTGAAAGCAATCGATGCGATGATTCCAATCGGACGTGGACAAAGGGAGTTGATCATCGGTGACCGTCAGACTGGTAAAACAGCTATCGCAATCGATACCATCATCAACCAAAAAGAATTTTATAAATCTGGAAAGCCTGTTTATTGTATATATGTTGCGATCGGACAAAAAGCATCAACCATTGCAGGTGTGATGAAGACATTGCAGGACAACGGTGCAATGGATTACACCATCATCGTTGCGGCTTCTGCATCAGATCCAGCTCCGCTTCAGTTCTATGCTCCTTTTGCAGGTGCGGCTATCGGAGAGTTTTTACGTGATACCGGTAACGCAGCATTGATCGTATACGATGATCTGTCTAAACAAGCGGTTGCTTATCGTGAAGTATCTCTTCTGCTTCGTCGTCCTCCTGGACGTGAGGCTTATCCTGGTGACGTATTCTATCTGCACAGCCGTTTGCTTGAGAGAGCTGCGAAAGTGATCAACAAAGATGAAGTTGCCAAGAAAATGAATGATCTCCCTGAATCTATCAAGCATCTTGTAAAGGGTGGTGGATCATTGACTGCACTTCCAATCATTGAAACCCAGGCAGGTGACGTATCAGCCTACATTCCTACAAACGTGATCTCGATCACGGATGGTCAGATATTCCTTGAATCAAACCTCTTCAACGCAGGTATTCGTCCTGCCATCAACGTGGGTATCTCAGTAAGCCGTGTGGGTGGTAGTGCACAGATCAAATCGATGAAAAAGGTATCAGGAACCCTTAAGCTTGACCAGGCACTCTACCGTGAGCTTGAGGCCTTCTCTAAATTTGGTGGAGACCTCGACGCAGCAACCAAGTCAGTGATCGACAAAGGTGCAAGAAACGTGGAAGTGTTGAAGCAAGGTCAGTATCAACCAGTATCTGTTGAAAAACAAGTTGCGATCATCTATCTGGGAACCCAGGGATTATTGAAAGATGTTCCTGTAAGATCAGTAAAGGCGTTCGAAGAAACTTTCCTGTTCGAGATGGAACAAAAGCATCCTGAGATCCTTGCTGAATTCAAGAAAGGAAATCTTCCTGATGATGCACTAAAGACCATGACTGAGTTTGCTCAGAAGCTCATGGCTCAATTTAAGTAAGATCAACCTCAATGGTTTCAATAATGAGATCCGGATGAATATCATCCGGATCTTTTTTTATAATTAACTCAACAATTCAAACAACCACGAATTAATTGATGTTAATTGTTAAACGCTTTCATTGGTCATTCAAGTCGATCATCTGTCCAAACAGTTCAATAGCTTCAAGGCTGTAGACGATCTGTCTTTTTCCGTCAACGAGGGAGAGGTCTATGGTTTTCTTGGTCAGAATGGTGCGGGAAAGTCAACCACCATCAGGATGCTCTTGTCGCTTATAAAGCCAACCAGCGGAGACATCAATATATTCGGTTTTTCAATTGACAGACATAGAGAGCAAATTTTGGAAAGGGTGGGCGCAGTGGTGGAAAAACCTGATCTCTATCGATACCTCACAGGATACGAAAACCTTAACCTATTTGCGAAACTTAGTGGTAAAAAGATCTCGAAGCAGGATGTCATGCGTTGTTTGGGTGTTGTGGGACTCGAAAAACGTGCTCATGACCCTGTAAGGGTCTATTCGCAAGGAATGAAGCAACGCCTGGGTATTGCTATCGCACTGGTTCATGATCCTTCACTGATCATTCTTGATGAACCTACCAATGGTTTGGATCCTCAAGGGATTGCTGACATCAGAAATCTGATCCTGACCTTGAGTAAAGACCAGAACAAGACCGTATTGGTATCCTCACACCTTCTTTCTGAAATAGAGCAGGTGGCAGACAGGATGTTGATCATTGATAAAGGTAAAAAAGTAGTAGAAGGCAATGTAAAGGAACTGCTCAATCCGGATAAAGTCCAGCTGGAGATCATCACAACTGATGGGGTACATGCCATGCAAGTGATTGAACATTCAGCATGGTCTTCTGCTATCTTGAGTGGTACAGCCGAAAGGATCTTATTACAGACATCTGCTTCGTCAGTACCTGAATTGACAAAACATTTGGTACAGCATGAAGTTGGTGTGATGAGCCTGCGTGCTGTCAACTCCCTTGAAGCATATTTTCTCTCTTTAACATCGGGTAATGAAGTTTAGCAATGTAATTTATATCGAACTCTATAAAATATTTCGGAAGCCCCGTACCTACATTGCTTTTGGTGCTGTAGCTGCGATCGTGGGATTGATACAGTTGGGATTTTATGCTGATGGCGAAAGCTACATGAAGTTTGGGATGCAATCGCTTTCCGATTCATTTGATGTTAGTGGAAATATTTTGAATGGATACCTGATGGCATTCATTATTCTTCAAACATTGCTGGTACATGTACCGTTGCTCATTGCACTGGTTGCAGGTGACATGATCTCTGGCGAGGCCAATCAGGGAACGCTGCGTTTACTTCTTACAAAGCCTGTCAGCAGAGAACAACTGATCCTCGGAAAGTTCATTGCCTCTTCGATCTATACAATGATACTGTTGCTGTGGATGGCCATATGGGCGCTTGGCATATCCATGTTGATCTTCGGAGTCGATGATATGCTTATTCTTAAAAGCGAAGTTGTGACGCAAGTTCTTTCGAGTGATGTAATGTGGCGTTATTTTGCCGCCTTCGCTTTTGCCTCACTGGCCATGCTTACCGTCTCAGCACTGAGTTTCTTTCTGAGCTTGTTTGCAGAAAATTCGATTGGTCCGATCATGGCAACCATGAGCATCATCATCGTCTTCACGATTTTAAATACACTCGATCTGCCCATTTTCAATACGATCAAACCTTTCTTGTTTACTACACATATGCTGGGATGGAAAGGATTTTTTGATGTTCAGACCAATGAAAACAATGAACAGATCATAGGTTCCGTTGAGAACTTACCCGCGGTAATATTTTCTGCAGGTGTGTTGCTATTGCATATTGTACTCTTCCTGATCGCATCCATCGTGATCTTCAAGAGAAAGGATATTTTGTCTTAGTAATTAAATATAAATATCCTTTCTCCTGTTGATCTTATTGTACACGCATCCAATCAATACCCACTTGTTTCCCATCTCCGCCAAGAACAATGAAGAAGATGTCGTGCTGTCCACCATCATGGGAGAGGGGTACTTGTACCTGACTTAACTTATAATGGTTACCGGTATTTGGAATATTGATCAGCGCAATCTCTTTTCCTTTAAGTGAATCTGTTCGAACTGAAAGCTTCATGTTCGCTGCCTCAGCTCCTAAGTAGGCACTCATTGACCGAAGTCCAGTGAGGTCAATACCATTGTAACGCAAGAAAGAACGGTGTTTCAGATGTGTGATGCCATCCCATTCTGATTGCGGGTTATATTTCTTATCTGCTTCTTCCGCTTGTAACGTTGAAGGGCGAAGTATCATGGTTTGTTTGGTTGAAAGCGGACTTGCAGCGCCTCCTTGATCGGTATACGTGGCAGTAATGAAATACCTGCCGGTTGCAGGCTGACCAACATGATCTTTCAGATCGATGCGGCCTGCTGCTGGGAGTAGCTGTGCTTCTTTGCGTGAATTGAGTGAAAGGATATATTTTACCATTTCTGCAGCATCTTCTCTTGAGAGTTGCGGGTGCGCAGACATCGCTCTGTCATTGGTCCAATTGCCACTTCCACCAGTAATGATCTTGTTGGCTAGTTTGCTGACAGCTGTTTTGTCACCAGCATATCTTTCTGCAATGGCTACAAAAGAAGGCCCAACAGAAACAGCATTTGTTTGATGACAGGTATTACAATCACTTGCAGTAATAAGCGCCTTTCCAAGATTGAAGTTTTCGTCGATCTGTTGATGTCCCATGATAGCACTTGCTCCAGCTATTTTTGGAATATAATTTACAGTCACTTTTAGCTTACTGCTGTCGATCGATCTATCTTCTTTATCTTTTATTGAGACCCTATAATTTAATGCTAATGGCCTTTCAAAGAAGAATGTTTTGTTGTTTGAGGTTTCAATGTCCACTTGTGGCGGAGTATTGCCTACTTTGATATTGATGGTATCAGCATTGCTGAGTCCGTCTTCATCGCTCACTTTCAATATAACCTGATGTATGCCATTTTGCTCAAAGGTGTGTTTTAGTTGAGGTTCGTTTGAGATCTTCTTATTGTTGATCGTCCATGTGTAGGAAATCTCATCTTCATCAAGATCACGGCTCTTATTTGCATTCAGGTTCACTTCATAAGGCGCTGTTCCAATTGTATCATTTGTTGAGATCAAGGCTTCTGGAGCGCGATTGCCGCCATTATAATCAATGCGGACCAACCTTGCATCTTCATTGTCAATTCCATAGATCGATCCGTATTCAAGTACATACATTCTTCCATCAGGAGCGATCTCCATATCAACGGGTCTGCGAAAATCACCGTTGGTCTGCATGAATGGTTCCATTCTTTTATAGTTCTGCTGTTCATCAAGTCTTACCGCAAATACCCAATTTCTCATCCAGTCATAAATGAATAGCGACTTATCATAGTATTCAGGCAACCTGTTTTCATTCTTGAGTTGCTTGTTGTAATGGTATACTGGTCCACCCATGGCACATCTTCCACCTGTACCCAACTTTGGAAATTCAGTTGACCCAGCATAAGGATACCAGATCATTGCAGATGTTGGAGGAGGTAGTTTTTTTAGTCCGGTGTTATTTGGTGATTCATTGATCGGTCCGTTAACATCAAACAATGCACCTATAGCTTTGGTGGTAAAATTTGAATCATAGTAGGCCTTGTTGTCTCCAACAAAATACGGCCATCCATAATTTCCGGGTTTTTTGGCCTGGTTAAACTCATCATAACCTCGTGGTCCGTGATCTGAATCCATTCCCGCATCCGGACCAACTTCTCCCCAATACACGATAGAGGTTTCCATATCAACCGATATCCTGTATGGGTTTCTGCATCCCATAACATAGATCTCAGGTCTTGTATTCGCAGTGCCCTTTGCAAAAAGATTTCCTTCGGGGATAGTATA
Organism: bacterium; assembly: GCA_046303675.1. Classification (GTDB taxonomy): domain Bacteria; phylum Bacteroidota; class Bacteroidia; order Chitinophagales; family Chitinophagaceae; genus Pollutibacter. Next base: position 2,430 of record JBKCFW010000022.1, on the reverse strand, counting down.
AGTTCCGTCGGGTTCAGGATGTATGCGCAGTATCTTACCGCGTAAGTCATTGGTGTTGGCTGAAGAACGTTGTGCATCAAATGTTATTCTATCCTTTCCTTCATCGATAGGTGAATAGCCATCTGATCCAAACGGCACGGTATTGTCACCTGTAGAAATAAAGAGATTACCGTCTTTGTCCCATGCAAGCGATCCTCCAGTATGTGCACTTACTTCACCTTCAATCGGAATCTGAATGATGATCTTTTCTGATGTGGTATCCAGCTCATTTCCTTTCATGGTGAAGCGGGAAATATTCTGGTGCAGCTGATCCTTTGTGGAAGAGCTGTAAAAAACATACAGATGATTGTTGTTCTTAAAATCAGGATCCAGGGTTACGCCGATAAGTCCGTTTAAAAATTTATCTACACCCTTGGCAGGAAAATCGCGCAGCAGTTTTGATTTGTTGGTGGTTGGATCATACATGTAGAACTTTCCTGCTCTTTCGGTGTAAAAAACGCGACCATCCTCTGCTACGATCAACTCCATCGGCTCATTCAGGTCATTGGCAAGCACGGTCTTTGTAAAGCGGTTATCTTCCGGAGCCTTGACAGAATATGATTTGGAAAAATCCAGGTAATCCTTGGCCATGACTGACTGAATACCTCCTAGCAGATGCTTCAGGAATACTTTATCTGAAAAAGATTCATTGGTGTGTCCGCCTCCTGTATAGAAAGCCTTACCTCCATCATACTCATGATACCATGCTGTAGGATGATTATCTCCCATATCACCGCCCTCATAACTATTTTCATCCAGTGATGCGATCACTTTGATTCCTGCATACAGACTTTTGTAATTATACCACTCATCAAACCTGTTCCACACTTTGGGAAGATGTTGTGTTGATGGATGTGTTGAATCTGAGATGATGATGTCTGCGTTCTGCTGGTGAGGATGACTGGCAAAGTATGCGCCAACAAGGTTGTTGTACCATGGCCATTCATACTCAGTATCTGCAGCTGCATGTATGCCAACAAATCCGCCACCGGCCTGGATATACCTTTCAAAGGCCACCTGTTGATCTGCATTGAGCACATTTTGTGTGGTATTGAGAAATACAACTACGTTATATTCAGAAAGACGTCGATCTGTAAACCATGATGCGTCTTCGGTAGTGTCAACGGCAATTCCATTTTCTTTTCCCAGGTTATAGAGCGCTGTAGCTCCTGCACGTATCGACTCATGGCGGAATCCCTTGGTTTTGGAAAAGACCAGCATTTTTGTCGATTTGAGTGCTACTTTTTCTGAAAGCTGTCCGGATTGATTGCATGAGAGCATCAACGTGACCACAAAGATGAATAGGATACTATTGAAGCAGTTCTTGAGAATGGTTGACATAATTGGTTATCTGAGGTTAAAAAAAGTGTACTCAATATACTCAAAATTCGTGTTGAATCAAGCGCTGTATATATCACTACAATAAAATCCCTATTTTCATTATCTAAAAAACAGCCACATGAAACAGCTTATTTCTTTACTCGTTATGATGTCGTGCTATTTTATTTCAGCATTTGCTGATGTAAGACTTCCTTCCATCATCGGTTCACACATGGTGCTCCAACAAAAATCGGATGTAAAACTATGGGGGTGGTCAGCTCCAGCAGAAAATATTGTGATCAGTACCAGTTGGGATACGACCACCTACAAACTGACTGCGACGAATGGAGCCACCTGGTCTGCCACCATTAAAACGCCTGCAGCAGGCGGACCACACACGATCACCATTAAAGGAAATAATCAGATCGTTTTGGAAGATGTGTTGATCGGGGAGGTGTGGGTGTGCAGCGGACAAAGCAATATGGAGTGGAGTGGAGATCAAAATCTCCCTCAGTCACTTGCTGAAGCTCCCAATGCAACCAATAAGCAGATCAGGTTTTTCTATGTTCCTAAATCAACCTCTGATCATCCGCAAGATGATGTGAGTGCCAAGTGGGTTGTGTGTAACCCTGAAGACATGAAGCGATTTAGTGCAGTTGGTTATTTTTTCGGAAAGAAGCTCAATGCTGAAACAGGCTATCCTGTTGGATTGATCAATAGTAACTGGGGTGGAACACCTGCTGAGGTATGGACTCCTGCTGAGATCGTTAATGCCGATCCTGAATTAAAAGCCGCTGCAAATAAGATCACACCACTAGCGTGGTGGCCAAACATTGAAGGACTCACTTACAATGCCATGATCTATCCAATCACAAACTTCAGTATTGCAGGCGCAATATGGTATCAGGGTGAGAGTAATATTAGTGCACATGCTTCCTATCAAAAATTATTTACATCAATGATCGATGGTTGGAGAAAGGCATGGAAAAAACAGTTCCCATTTTATTTCGTACAGATCGCACCATTTGCTTATAGCGATGAACACATCAACGGAGCTCTTCTGCGTGAAGC
>JBKCFW010000021.1:0-5015 GCA_046303675.1 bacterium | reverse complement strand
TGCCTGATCATGTCAGAAGTCAATTCCTTGTCAACCGCTACAATATATTCTTTCTCATTGTTGTTGCCTGCACGCAGGATCTTGTTCACGATATCACCATCATTGGTGAGCAGGATCAGTCCCTCGGAATCCTTGTCAAGTCGACCTACAGGAAATATTCTCTTGGGATGATTGATAAAACTGATGATGTTGGTCTTGTCACTCAGATCAGTTGTGGAAGTTATACCAACAGGTTTATTGAGTGCAATGTATATTGGCTTCTGATTGTTTTTGATCTTCTCCCCGTCGATCGCCACCTCATCACCTGGGTACACCCGGGCACTCAACAACACAAGCTCACCATTTATGGTGACACGTGCCTGCTCGATCAATTTTTCAGCCTCCCGCCTTGAGCAAAAACCGGAATTACTGATGTATTTATTTATCTGTATACCATCTTCTCTGATTTCCCTTTTCATATACGATATGAAGGTAAGAAACAGAGAGGAATCAGCTAATCAGGATGTTTCTTCTGTAAAAGTTTAAGAATGATCAACTGATCTTCACCTCAGTGAGGCTGTCGACATGCTCATGTATGTTGTCGACCAGCCATAAGTTGGTTAGGTGTTCATAGGTTGCAACGGCTATTGCGTTGAAGGATCCCCTGCCTTCGGCAGGCAAGCTCGCTGCGCTCGGGATGACATTTTTCTTTTTTATCTGTCATTCCGAGCGAAGCGAGGAATCTGTACTCGCGCTGTTCCCTTCCTGATCATCATAGGGTGGAGATCCCTCGCTGCGCTCGGGATGACATTTTTCTTTTTATCTGTCATTCCGAGCGAAGCGAGGAATCTGCACTCGCGTCGTTGCTTTCATCTTCACTATCGGTCTTTGTTATTTTTCACCATTATTACTGAATAACTCAGAAGGGGAAACCTGAAGGGTTTTTGATAAAAGATAGACCGTATAAGCACTGGTATTGATCTTGCCAAGCTCTATCCTGCTAATCTGAGAGTATGTTAACCCAGCCTCTAAAGACAGCTGCTCAAGTGTCATTCTTCTCTCGGTTCTTACCTTCCTTACGTTATTTCCGAACACTTCGGTGAATTGTTGCTTGTTGTTCATCGGTTGTGCGGACTAAGATAGAAGTGGATGATACCCTAATCAAGAGCACTGATGCTCTATTTTTTACGAAAGGGCAAAAAACAAACCAAACGTTATTACCTAAAATTAGCAGCTTATATCTCTAATTTTCAAATAGTTTTTTTATTAATAAATAATCAATTGTTTTCATGATTATTTACACATAAGCTTTAATTACATATTTTATCGGCAGTAACCAACTTATACGAAATGATGCTCTATCGTTGTTGTTCGATTCACCACTGCATCGCAGGGAAAAGCTTCCAGGATTTTACCGAATAAACTGTTATTGGCGCATCATCAGCAAAGACCTGAATATGCAAAGCATCCTTGTTTGTAGGATATACAACCTGTGTGATGCACTGGCGGCCATTCGCAAAAACTTCCAATATCGATTTATCAAGAAATATTCTCAAATGAACCTTCTCCCCTTTTTTCAATTCAAAAGGTGCATCCTGGGTTTCAACAGCAGGATTCTTACTTGGGTCGGGTGAAGCGAAAGCCATGGCAAACTCGTTGTATTCAGGTTTGGCGAGACTTGAATTTCTAAGATCAACCTGAAGTAAATTTTTACTTCGATCAACTATTATAGGCGTCTGTTCTTTACCATCCGGTGTAGCGAGCACCTTCACACCGAATCTCTTGGCATCTCCCGGATCCAGTATGAGCTCCATTTCCATCACATTTCCGGAAATATTGTTCAACGTCACTTGCTCACCTCCATTCACCCGAAATCCTTTCTCCTCTCTCTGATCATATCTCAGTCGCTCAATTTCTTTTGGCGGTTCAATATTCAATGAGCGTTTATCCTTTGATAGACTGAGCACACGTGGCATTGACATGTTGCCACTTGAAACGCCTGACTTTCTATCAAGCACCCATGCCCACATGATCCTTCTGCCTTTATCATCGAGCAATGTTTCAGGTGCGAACATTGTACCACCGGGCCAGTTCATTCGATGATGAGATTCAGGCTTAAAGTGTTTCCCATCCCAAGACCCAATGTAATAGCGGGCTCCTCGTGAATGACTGATACATAGCAATACCCATTTATCATCGAGTTTAAAAAAATCCGGACAAGAAACATCTTCAAACCAATCTACATCGGGCATATCATTGGTCATGAATTCACCAATTCGATTCAATGGTTGCTTGTAATCTGGACCAGCATATAATACAGGAGGATTGGGCTTTCCGGAAGAAACGGGTACGCCACCTGAGATCTGAAAATACGTATCTCCTTCAACCCACATGTGTGGATCCCACCCGGGCTTGACAACAGGATTTGTTTTTGGCTTCTGCCAGATGTCAAGATTTTTATCACTGCTGTACGTTACGCAGTTTCCACCTGTGCCTAAACCGTGATAGGCCATCACCACATTGCCATCATTTGCAAGAAAAGCATTACCACTGAATATACCTTCATCAGGGTCACCATCATTGTGCTTTAAATCATTTGCATGCCAACGCCAGTGAAAAAGATCAATGCTGGAAAGATGCTGCCAATGATGCCCTTGCTCTGCCTGATACAGATACCATAAGTGATATACACCGTCCTTAAAGATCGCGCCATTGGGATCGAACGGCATGCCAAATCCTTCAGCAATCGATAGATGCCAGGTGGGACGGATTGGATCATTGATCTGTGCCCTTCTGATATTTCGTGCTGAGCTGAAATCTTCGGGCTTGAACTGCTGTGCAACTGCGGAGAAGTAACTTATCAATATGATGATAAGGACTGAAATATATTTATTCAACATAATTGAATTTAATGAAAATATCGATGTCTAATACAACGATACGCCATCAAGTTGCCTTCTCATCTTTTTAGGAATGTTGATCTCAAGATGTTGGGCCATGGTAGGTAATAGATCAACAATGGCAGCAGGAGATTTAGTTGGCTGAAACTTTTTATTTGAAATGATCCATGTTGCGCGTTCCCTATCTGATTGTCCGCCATGATCTTTACCCGTAAGACTATCACGTCCATGATCTGTGGTGATGAGCAGTAACCAATTTTCATTAAACTGTTGTTCACGATACTTTGTAGCCTGCCAAAGTTTTTCAATTTGCTTATCCAGCAATGATATTGCATGATCCAGTTGTGTACCATCCCCATATCGGTGCCCCATATCATCAGTATACTCAAGATACACCCAACTCAGATGAGGTGCATCTTTCTCCAACACTTCAGCTGCATCGGCAATAACACGTTCATCGATCAGGTGTATATATTTTTTTTCAGCATCATGTGGATAGGAAATAGTATCCAGCTCATACCCGTCTGAAACATGATCTACCTGTATTCTTTTTGTTTCAGCCAATCCCTCACCAACTAATTTGGTTCTGTTGTCAAGCCATGTTGAGAAAACGCCGATTTTCTTTTCAGGATATTGATCTTTGAACAAACGAAATATTGTCGGATAACGATAGTTGGGTTTGTCAATATTGTTGTCCCACACATTATGTTTGTTAGCCCATGTTCCGGTAAGCAGACTATTATAACCAACTGCAGAGATGGTTGGAGATTCAGACTTACCTCCTTTGACACCTCCAACATATGCAGGCAGATATGACCCGATTGAAGCAATTGATTTTATATGTGGAGCAGGATGTTTTTCGATTACATCAGCAGGAATACCATCGGCAATAACGAACAATACCTTGGGTGTTTTTTGTCCAAAACACAGGATAGACAGAAGAACAAACCATACAAAAAATAAATATTGTCTGCTAAGCGATTTCATGTTGCTTGTTTTCGCCTGATTTATTTTTAAGAACAAGAAGCACTCGTTCAACCTCCTCAGGTTGTTGGGTTCCAATTAAGATCTTGCGCCCATCTTGTAACTCAAGTTGAATACCCATGTTGCCTGAAATATTGTAAGCGAGTCCACTTGTACCATATTTTAATCCCCATCCGCCATACTCCAATAATGGCTTATATTTTCTTACATGACAATTAGCGATATCTGTCCACTTGAACACACGAAAGGATAAATGAAAAGGAAAAAGTTTACACATGATGCCTTCATCAGTTATCTGCGTGGTCAGGGAAATAGTTCTGAATAAGATGATGACCAGGAGAAAAATCAGTAATGAGAATAGGAGTCCTGTGTCTGATCCAGGTTCATCACTTAAATGCTGAGAGATGGCGCCATAGGATGTTGTAGCGATTATCCCAATAAGAATCATCCACAGCCACCATTGGGTAAAGTGTTGCCTCTCGGTAAACTTGATCTCAGTCTTCATACGAATGACAAGTTATCCAATCATCCCTGAAAAAAGAAATGATAGCGGATATTTACCGCTTGATCACTTTAATTGCATCTACCAAACCATCCGGCAATGTGTAGAACAATGTATACACTCCGACAGGCCATTCGTCAGAAGGAATCGAGGATATTTTCTGTGTAATTTCATGATGAGCTACAATTCTTCCGAATTGATCTACGATACGAACTTTTACAGAGGTGGATGTAGGATTGACAAAAGAAAAGGATTCACTGATTGGGTTGGGCCAGACTTGAAAATTAATAATCTGATCTGCAGTCAACAATTTATTTGACGAAAAACTGGCACTACCGGTAGTACTAAGATTTTTTATCCGATAAAACGTTTGAGCAGCAGTATTTTGTACAAGCGTGAACGTATAGGTATTCTCTGTATTGAACGATCCTGAACTAGGTACGTACCCTCTTGATATCCATTGTACACCATCCAAACTGAGTTCAACCTCAAAACCTTCAGATTCAGCACTTTCCTCAACCTTCCATGACAAACTCACTTTGTTTCGCTGAATCTTTTTGACCTCAAACTGAACCCATTTCAGTGTTAGAATCGTACAGGGTATCTGAATGATAAAATTGGCCTTGGGTGTCAGCAAGCTACCTTCCCGT
>JBKCFW010000020.1:0-3423 GCA_046303675.1 bacterium | reverse complement strand
TCAATTCTCATATGCTACCGCGATTTGTCGCTGTTGTCCGAGTCCCTCAATACCCAGCTCAATAACATCTCCTGCTTTCAGGTAAATCGGATGCGGCTTTTGGCCCATTCCTACACCTTCTGGCGTCCCTGTACTGATGATGTCTCCGGGAAGCAGGGTCATGAACTGTGAGATATAACTGATGATATGAGGGATATTGAAAATGAGGTCTGAGGTGTTTGAATCTTGCATTCTTTTGCCATTCACATCCAACCAAAGATGCAGATTGTGATGATCTTTTACTTCATCCTTTGTGACGAAGTATGGACCGAGGGGAGCAAAATGGTCACAACTTTTTCCTTTTACCCATTGGCCACTTCTTTCTAATTGAAAGGCTCTTTCACTATAATCGTTATGAAGGCAATAACCTGCTAGGTAATCCACTGCTGCATCTTCAGAGACATAGCTTGCTTTTTTACCAATGATGATTGCTAATTCAACTTCCCAATCTGTTTTTTCTGATCCTTTGGGGATGATCACAGGATCATTTGGACCGCACATGGCTGAAGTACTTTTAAAGAAGATAACTGGTTCTTTTGGAACATCCATTCCACTTTCTTTAGCGTGTTTGGCGTAATTCAAGCCAACGCAAATTATTTTTGATGGTCTACCTAAACAAGGCAGATATTTTACCGGTGCATTGATCTCAGAGCACTTGTCGGCATTGCTGATCAACCATGTTGAGAGATCAGCAATTCCATCTTGTTCAAAAAATGTCTCATTAAAATCCCGACCATATGCTGAGATGTCGATCAATTTCTCGTTCTTGTCCACCATGCCAAGTCCGACAGACCCAGCCTTGTCAAATCTAAAAAGTTTCATATGTTATTAGTTGTTTAAGCGAATAAATCCTCCATCGATCGGATAATCACATCCGGTCAGGAAAGAAGCCTGTTTGCTGCAAAGATAGAATGCCAGAGAGGCTATTTCATCCGGTGTCCCCATTCTTCCAATAGGCTGACTTGCAGAAAGTTTTTCAAACATTTCCTGTTGTTTACCAGGATAGTGTTTATTGATAAAGCCGTCTACAAATGGCGTGTGCACACGGGCAGGGGATATACAATTGCAACGAATTCCTTTTTTGATAAAATCTTTTGCAACGCTAAGTGTCATGGCCAAAATGGCACCCTTGCTCATGCTGTATGCAAATCGGTCGGCCAATCCAACTGAAGCAGCGATGGATGCCATGTTCAATATAACACCTTCTCCCTGTTCTTCCATGAAAGGCAGAATGGCATTCATGCAATTGTATGCTCCCTTCACATTCACATCAAATACCTTTTGAAAATCTGCAGCTTCGGTGTTCACTGCATTTCCTATGTGTGAAATACCGGCATTGTTGATCAGAATGCCAATTCCGCGATTGATTGAAATAACTGAAACAAGTTCCTTGACCTGTTGTTGGTTGGTGATGTCCACTTCATGAAAGTGAACCGTGTCTTTGTCTAATGTATGCTCTGTCAGAAACTCAGGAGATGGTTTTTTCAGATCAAGAATATCTACAATAGCTCCTTGCTCATGAAATAATTTTACGATAGAAAGTCCGATTCCGCTGGCTCCGCCAGTGACGATCACATAAGGACTTGACAATTGAAATGGAGAGGCAATCATTTGTTGGTTGGTTTATGTTTTTAAGCACGACAATTTAGCATAATCCCGTCTATTTCACTCATTTAAAATCATTTTTTAAAAACATTTTCTGCCCTGATTTCCATTTGATATATTTAACGCTCAAACATTTAATCATGAATCATCGCGTTAACATGAAAGTCCTCTCTGTTTTGATCTTTATCAGTTCTTTTTTTATTCAGTCAGTCGTTCATGCTCAAGCGCCCCCCGCTCCGTATGGGGTACTTCCTTCAGAGCGACAACTGAAATGGCATGAAACTGAGGTATATGGTTTAGTACACTTTACGCCTACTACATTTGAAAATAAGGAATGGGGTTACGGTGATGCAGATCCTTCAATATTCAATCCTAAAGAATTCGATGCAGATAAGATCGTTGCAGCGTTTAAGGCTGGTGGACTAAAAGGTTTGGTGCTTGTGTCCAAACACCATGATGGGTTTGCACTTTGGCCAACCAAAACTACTGAGTATAATATCAGTAAATCACCTTTTCGTAATGGCAAAGGGGATATGGTTAAAGAATTTGAACAGGCCTGCAGAAAGGCGGGATTAAAGTTTGGGGTGTATTGCTCGCCATGGGACAGAAATCATCCGCTTTATGGTTCATTTGATTATGTAAAAGCATATCGTGCTCAGCTGACTGAATTGTATACCAACTATGGTGAGCTGTTTATGTCATGGCACGATGGAGCTAATGGAGGTGATGGATATTATGGTGGTGCACGAACTACAAAAACAATTGATCGAAATACTTATTACGGATGGGATACCACATGGGCTATAACCAGAAAGCTTCAGCCAAATGCCAATTTATTCAGTGATATTGGTTGGGACGTTCGTTGGGTTGGAAATGAAAGCGGCTATGCTGATGAAACATCCTGGTCTACCTTCACACCTGTACCAGCTGTAGGAGAGAGTAAAGCGTTTCCCGGTAATCTTGATCATAAAGTCAATCCAACCGGCACACGAAATGGTAAATTCTGGGTACCTGCTGAATGTGATGTTCCGCTTAGGCCAGGATGGTTTTGGCATCCTGAGCAAAAGGGACAGGTAAAAACGAGTACGCAGCTTTTTGAACTGTATTTAAAAAGTGTTGGTCGTGGTGCTGCTCTTGACCTGGGCATAGCTCCTGACACAAGAGGTTTATTAGATGCCGAAGATGTTGCTTCGCTTGAGGGTTTCGGAAAATTGGTGAACAACAGCTTTACTAATAACCTGGCTAAGTCAGCTAAACTTAAAGTTACCAATTCCAGGGGTAAGACATTTGCAGCTAAACATCTGTTGGATGATGATCGAAATACTTACTGGGCGACAAGTGATGAAGTGACAACTCCTGAGATTGCTCTTTCATGGAAAGAAGAACAAGAGTTTGACTTGATTCGCCTGCGTGAATACATCCAGCTTGGTCAGCGTATTGAATCACTCGAAGTTGATGCATTGATTGATGGAGCTTGGAAAAAAATTGGTTCAGCCACTTCAATTGGTGGATGCAGGATAATTCCACTAACAGAGCCGGTGAAAACAAAACAGATGAGAGTAAGAGTAACTTCTTCTCCGGTGGCAGTGACACTAAGTGAATTGGGAGTCTTCAAACGTGCATCTCTGTGAGTTCTTACAACAGATTTGAATTGATCATACAATAGTCCGTTGATATTGCCTTTATAGTAAAAGCAAGATGAATATTTGTTTCAGGAATATCCGCCTTGTGGGCCTACAATAAATATCAGATTGAAGGCAGGGTAGAGTGATAATAGAT
>JBKCFW010000019.1:0-9838 GCA_046303675.1 bacterium | reverse complement strand
GTGTGAGACTAAACAATAAAGGTTGGAGAATTGATTATATCAACATCACAGAAAGCCTGAAAGAAAGGATAAAAAACGCAGAGATTTTCCCTGATGTCAAACACAGCGATCATTGTCCCGTTTATCTTGAACTGAAAAAATAAATAATGATCATATATAACATAACCTACTCGGTGCCTAAAAGCAAGGAAAAAGAATGGTTGATATGGATGCAAGAGGTTCATATCCCTGAGATCATGGAAAAAGGAAATTACGTTACCCACCAACTTGTAAAACTATTGGAAGTACAAGATGAAGATGCTGCCGCCTTTGCTGTTCAATTTTACGCCGAAACAAAAGAAAAACATCTGGAATTTACAGTACAGCACCAGGCATCTTTTAAGCTCAAAAGCAGCAGAGAATGGGGACAGGAGGTATTGAGTTTTAGCACGCTGATGGAGATTGTGCAATAACTGTGGAAAATTAACTACGCTGGGAATAAGATCATTTTTGTCGAAAAAAATCGCTGAAAAATTTAAAAAACAAAGCAGCGATTTTTTTACACCCTTCGAAACCCTTGTCAATACTGGATTTCATTAAGATATGTGAATAATTTTCAGCCTGTCTTTGTCGCCCTAATACTTATAAAACACAGAACAGGCCTGGTTTTTATTAGAGAAATGGTGAAGAAAAAAAATTTTGTTTGAATCAAAAAGCCTATAAATTTGTGCCTACACAAACCAATTAAATTTTTTCATTATGAACAAAGCTGAATTGATCGCCAAGCTCGCTGATGATGCTGGCATCACAAAAACTCAGGCGAACGCTGCATTGGATTCATTTGTTAGCGCAATCACCAAAACACTTAAAGGTGGTGGTAAAGTAACCCTCGTTGGCTTCGGAACTTTCTCTGTAACCAAAAGAGCTGCTCGTAATGGTCGTAACCCACAGACTGGTGCTGTGATCAAGATCAAAGCGAAAAAAGTTGCTAAATTCAAAGCAGGTAAAGAATTGTCTGCAAAAATCTAATCGCAACAAAGAAATAAAGAAAGGCAAGACGCTTTCGTGTCTTGCTTTTTTTTTCTAAAACATTCATTAAAAACAAATACAATGGGAAGAGGCGACAAAAAAACCAAAAAGGGAAAAATTTTCAAGGGTTCATTTGGAAAAACAAGACCAGCAAAAACGAAGAAAGCTGCTCCAAAAAAAGCGTAGCTAAAATGTAGGAAGATAGGTGAGTAATTCTTTGACTCACCTTATATTTCCCCATTGTCAACCTGTAATGGGGCTTTAAAACACAGCATTCTTTAGGGAGCTATCCTGGATATGCCCCATCCATCCAGACTTTTCTGATATACAATTCTATCGTGCAGCCTGCTGCTGCGCCCCTGCCAAAACTCAACTTTATCCGGAATTACCCTGTAACCGCCCCAGTGTGGTGGACGTGGTATTTTCCCGTTTGAAAAACGAAGTTCGAGTTGTTTGATGTTTTCTTCAAGAACTTGTCTACCCTCAATGATCCTGCTTTGTGGAGAAGCCCAGGCTCCCAGCTGACTTCCTTGCGGACGGGAATCAAAATACTCATCACTCTCCTTATCCGTTACCTTCTCACAATTGCCTTCAATTCTTACTTGTCTTTCTAATTCCTTCCAGAAAAAAACCAACGACGCAAAGGGATGCTCCAGCAACTGTTTTCCTTTTTCGCTGTCGTAATTGGTGAAGAAAACAAAGCCGTTTTCATCAAAGCCTTTTAGAAGTACGATCCTGGCAGATGGCCTGCCCTCATGCGTAACCGTTGAAAGTGTCATCGCATTTACTTCTTCTATTTTTGATGTCAATGCTTCGTCCCACCACTTGCCAAACTGACGGATAGGGTGGACCTCTACGTCAGATTCTGAAAGTGATTTGAGCTGATAGTCTTTGCGGATAGAAGAGATTGACATGGTTATTGAAGAGGTTAGAAAACGAATTTGAGATTTTTGCCTGACAACTGAAAATGCACCCCAAATGTATTGGTGAAATATCACTATTTGACCAAGGTGCCCACCTTTTCGCCTAGGACCAGGCGCTTCAGATTTCCATCTTCATTCATGTCAAATACAATGATGGGGACGTTGTTCTCCATGCAAAGCGTGAAGGCGGTCATGTCCATGATCTTCAAATTCTTATCAATACATTCTTTGTATGAAATGACATCATATTTCTGGGCAGTAGGATCTTTCTCGGGGTCAGCAGTATAAATACCATTCACCCTAGTACCCTTAAGAATAACATCGGCCTGTATCTCCACTGCACGAAGCGAACCGGCAGTATCCGTTGTGAAATAAGGATTACCTGTACCTGCACCAAAAATAACAACCCTGTTTTTCTCAAGATGTCTGATCGCCCTCCTCCTGATGTATGGTTCGGCGATCTGTTCCATTTTAATGGCACTTTGAAGCCTGGTATGCATACCCTGCTTTTCCAGCATGGCTTGAATTGCCATGGCATTGATGACAGTTGCAAGCATTCCCATATAATCTCCATGAGCACGCTCGATACCGGTATCTGATTCATTCATCCCTCTGTAAATATTCCCACCACCGATCACGATGGCCACCTCTACCCCAAGGTCTACAACACTTTTAATTTCCCTGGCATATCTGCTTACTACATTGGGGTCAATGCCAAAACTACTTTCCCCCATGAGGGATTCTCCTGATAGCTTTAACAATATTCGTTTATATACAGGTTGCATACTGCGAATATACGATGGATAAAGAAACCTTAAACGTGTGAGGTGTATAAAAACAAAGAGGGTCCACCTTGCTGGGGACCCTCTCGAAGAATATTAATATGAATCCTAGCCAAGTGCAACACGCTTGAACGTAAGCACCTGCAGGTCAGCATCTGCTGATTTAATATAATCTGCAACCGACATACCGCCATCTTTTACGAAGGCCTGTGCCAGCAAAGTGCTCTCTTTGAAGAAGGCGTTCAATTTGCCATCGGCAATTTTTGAGATCATCTCATCAGGCTTGCCGGCCATTTTAGGATCGTTTTTGATCAACTCGATGATGACACCTTTCTCTCTTTCAATTGCTTCAGCAGGAACAGAAGAAGGATCTACTGCAACCGGGTTCATAGCCGCGATCTGCATAGCAACATCTTTACCTACTTCAGCATTGACCTTATTCAGACCAACCAATACACCCATGCGGTTTGCACCATGAATGTATGAAGAGACGAATTCAGCATCTACCCTTTCAAATTTTGAGACACCAATTTTCTCTCCTATGCTGGCAAGTTTATCGTTAATAAGGTCAGCGATCTTAACACCATTGATATCTACAGCACTAAGCTCTTCTGTTGATTTTACATTGTTAGCGATCGCGGCGTCTATGATACTTTGAGCAAAGGCAATGAAATCACCATTCTTGCTTACAAAGTCAGTTTCGCAACTAAGGCATAGTGCAATACCGGTTTTGTTGTCCGCTGTGGTCTTCGCAAGCACAACACCTTCCTTTGCATCACGGTCGCCTCTTAACGCTGCAACCTTTTGCCCTTTCTTTCTGAGCCAATCGATCGCTGCTTCAATATCTCCGTTGTTCTCTGTAAGTGCCTTGCGACAATCCATCATACCAGCTCCGGTCATCTGACGAAGCTTGTTAATTTCTGCTGCTGTTATTGTTGACATATCTAATCTCCGACTCCATGATACATTTGATCCGGAGTACGATTTTTAAGTGTTTGAAATGATAACTAATTATCTTTTTTGTGCAGGTTTGCGTCCGCCAGTACCTGCTGCAGGAACCCTGCGCTTAGGTGCTGATGCGTCTTTACCTCTTTTCGCTGTTTCAGCATCACCATCTTCATCAACAGAGAACTTAACGTTGCTGTCTGCTGAATCTTCAGTTTCCTCACTTTCATCAGACTTTTCTGCCTGACGCTCTGCAAGGCCTTCTGCAATTGCAGCAGTGATGTAATTGGTGATGATGGCAATTGATTTTGTTGCGTCATCATTTGCAGGAACAGGGAAGTCAACTTTATTTGGATCACAATTGGTGTCTACCATTCCAAAAGTAGTGATTCCCAAACGCTTGGCTTCTGCCATAGCAATATGCTCATGACCAATATCAATGATGAACAAAGCGGCAGGAATACGTCCCAGTTGAGCTATACCACCCAACACTTTTTCCATTTTGTCTTTATCTCTCGAAAGCTGCAAACGCTCTTTCTTGGTAATGTTATCGAAGCTGCCATCATTCAGCATCTTTTCAATGCTTTGCATTTTCTTTACCGACTTACGAACGGTATTGAAGTTGGTAAGCATACCACCAAGCCAACGCTCGGTAACAAATGGCATGTTCACTTTTTTAGCACACTCAGTTACGATCTCTTTTGCTTGCTTCTTGGTACCTACAAACATGATCTTCTTACCGCTCTTGGCGATATTCTTGAGCGCTTGAGCTGTTTCCTGCAGACACTCAACAGTTTTATTCAGATCAATGATGTGAATACCTTTCTTCTCTGCATAGATGTAAGGCAACATCTTGGGGTTCCACTTCTTACGCAAGTGACCGAAGTGAACACCGGCTTCCAGAAGTTGCTGCTGCAGTGTAGTATTGTTTTCCATTGTAAAATGTATGTTTTAAATTCTTGATTAATTATTAGACCGGTGTCTGTTGTTGGAAAGTCAACAACAGGGATTCCATTAACGCTTGCTGAACTGGTAGCTTCTTCTCGCTTTCTTCTTACCGAATTTCTTACGTTCAACACCTCTTGGATCCCTTCTGAGCAAACCAGCTGCTTTCAGAACAGGCCTAAATTCAGGGTTAAGCGATATCAGTGCGCGGGCAATGCCAAGCTTTGATGCCTCAGCCTGACCTTTTTTACCGCCGCCGGCAGCATTGATTTTGATATCATACTTTCCTGCTCCTTCAACCGCAAGGATGGGGAGTTCCACCTGGTTTTGAAGATATACCTGAGGGAAATATGCCTTGTAATCAAGATCGTTTACTACGATATTACCAGCTCCTTTACTAAGGAACACCCTGGTAACCGCTTCTTTTCTACGACCAAGTCCATTTTTTTGTTTTTCCATTACTATTTTTTTGAAATCGTTTTAAAATTAGAATTTGAACGGAGTTGGCTGTTGTGCAGTATGAGGGTGCTCTGCGCCAGCATACACAAACAACTTCTTGATCATTTGGCGACCGAGTCTGTTCTTGGGAAGCATCCCTTTTACAGCCCTTTCAACGATCTGCTCAGGACGACGCTTGATCAAATCCTTTGCGATCTCAATTTTTTGTCCGCCTGGATAACCAGTTACGTGCTGGTATTCCTTGTAATCAAATTTGTTTCCGGTAAAAACGACCTTCTCTGCGTTGATAACGATAACATAGTCTCCGCAATCAACATGGGGCGAATAATACGCTTTGTTCTTTCCGCGTAATACTGAAGCGATCTTGCTGCAGATTCGTCCCACAGTTTGATTGGTCCCGTCAACAACGTGCCATTTACGTTGTACGGAAGCTGCATTTGCATGCTTTGTGGTAAAATGTAGTTTACTCATATTAACTTGTTTTCGGATTTTCATCCGGTTTAAAAATATGTGCCCGCCATCCCGGGAACACCCCTTTCGTTTAAAAGGGAGTGCAAAGTTAGGATAAAGAGGGGGCAAAAAGCATATTTTAAGAGTATTTTTTGGCTAGTGCCTTTGTAAATGATTGATTTTCAATAAAAAATTTGACCATTTTAAAAAATATACCCTTATTTCAGCTGGTTTGAACAAGCTTTTGCTCGATGCTGGTCGTAGGGCTCATGTGAACAACTGAACAAAAAGAATCCAGGCTTCGAAATGACAAAAAAGAATTTCTACTTTTAGGACTTAAGGAATAAACATGCAGCAGGGTAAAGACACAGTGTTTTTTCAGGATAAGAGCAAAGAATTCATCGCACAAGCAGAAGATCGGGAGTTTCTCAAGGCGCAGATTGAATTATTGAGGGAAGTGATCCGGTTTCATGAACATCGATATTATGTAATGAACGATCCGCTCATTGCGGATGTCGAGTTTGATAAGCTATACAGTGCGCTAAAAAAAACTGAGGATGCAGAGCCATCGTTAATTACGCCTGATTCTCCTACACAACGTGTCGGCCCGGGACTCACCAAGCAGTTCAATACTGTACAGCACCTTGTTCCGATGTTGTCGCTAGAGAATTCATATGATGCAGAGGACCTGTTGGAGTGGGGCCGAAAAGCAAGGGAGCTATCCGGACTGGATACATTATCCTATTGTGTGGAACCTAAATTCGATGGTGCAAGCATATCCATAATTTATGAGAATGATCTTTATGTGAGGGGCGCTACCAGGGGTGATGGTGTTGCAGGCGAAGACATTACGCTCAACCTAAAACAGATCAAATCCATACCCCTGTCTGCTGCATTTTCAACCTATGGCATTGAACAGGCAGAGATTCGTGGTGAAGTGCTCATGAATAAAGAGAACTTCAAAAAATTCAATGAACAGCTGCTTGAACAAAACTTGCCACCGCTTGCAAATCCAAGAAATGCCGCATCAGGCTCATTGAGAATGAAAGATGCCAGGCAAGTGGGCAAGAGAAATCTCGAAGCATTTATCTATCACATTGCTTACCTGCACTATAAGGATGGTGCTTCAGAGATCCCTTCTCACTCCAAAAGTCTTGAGATACTTTGGGAACTCGGATTCAGAAGTCCGGTTCATGAAAAAAAAGTGTTGACTGGCATTCAAGCCGTGATCGACTTCTGCAAGGAATACGAAGAAAAAAGAGATAGTCTGCCTTATGAAATTGACGGACTCGTCATTAAGGTGAATGAACTCGCTCTGCAGGAAAAACTAGGCATGACAACCCATCACCCACGCTGGGCCATAGCTTACAAGTTCAAAGCAAGGCAATCTACCAGTACATTATTACAAGTAGAATATCAGATCGGAAGAACAGGAAGTATTACACCTGTTGCCAAAATTCAACCGGTACATATCGGCGGCGTAATGGTGGCTTCAATCTCATTGCACAACGAAGAATTCATTAGAGAAAAAGATATTCGCATTGGAGATACCGTGTTGGTTGAACGTGCTGGAGATGTCATACCATATATTGTAAAATCTTTTCCTGAACTAAGGAAAGGGACTGAAACTGAAATCATATTTCCCTCTCATTGTCCTGTCTGCAATACAGCATTGATCAAACCAGAAGCAGAAGCTGTATGGAGGTGTCCGAATAATCAATGCCAATCACAAGTATTAGAAAGAATAATCCACTTCACGAGCAAAGACGCAATGGACATACGTGGATTGGGAGAGGCTAATATCAAAAAGTTTTATGAACTGGGATGGATAAAAGATGTCCCTTCAATTTATCATCTTCCTTATGATCAATTAAAACAAATGGAAGGTTTTGGTGCGAAGTCTGTCACCAACTTAATGGAAGCTATTGAAAAGTCTAAATCCCAACCTCTATACCGACTGATCAATGCGCTTGGCATAAGATACGTAGGTGAAACAACAGCAAAAACAATTGCACAGTCGGTGTCACATCTTCTGGACCTGAGCAATATGGAAAAAGAAAAGATGCAGGAGATAGAAGATGTAGGAGTGAAGGTTGCGGAAAGTATCTATCAGTTTTTCAGGACTGAAGAAAATATTGAGATGCTTAAAAAGCTTGAAGCATCAGGACTTCAGCTCAACAGCATTAAAAAGGAAAGCAGTGGTGGTAGTCTTGATGGAAAGACATTTTTATTCACAGGAACCCTACTTAAACTTAAACGTTCTCAAGCCGAATCCATGGCAGAGGCACAAGGAGGAAAGATACTCTCCGGCGTAAGCTCGAAACTGGATTATCTCATTGTTGGAGAAGATGCAGGCTCAAAATTGGAGAAAGCAAAAAAAATTCCTTCGATCCAAATTTTGGATGAAGATGGGTTTTTGAAATTGTTGGGGTAAGTTTAAATGTTGATTTGTTTATTTGTTTAGGCGTTGAGAGCTCGTGAACAAATAAACAAATCAACAAATAAACCATTTTATATCAACCCCTTCCCTACAAGATACTCAGCTATTTGAATAGCATTCGTGGCAGCTCCTTTACGCAGATTATCACTCACGATCCACATGTTCAAGGTCTTGGGTTGAGTTTCATCCCTGCGAAGTCTGCCTACAAAAACCTCATCCTTTTCATGCGCATCCATTGGCATTGGATATTGTTGATTGGGAAGATCGTCCACCACAACAACACCAGGAGCAGCAGCAAGTAAACTCTTTACCTCATTCATATCATACTCATTCTCAAACTCAATATTCACGCTTTCGCTGTGACCACCCATCACTGGTATACGAACTGTAGTGGCAGTGACTTTAATATTTTCATCACGCATGATCTTCGTCGTTTCTTTCACCATTTTCATTTCCTCTTTTGTATATCCATTATCAAGAAATACATCGATCTGTGGAATAACATTCAGATCAATAGGATATTTATATGCCATCTCGCCTTTAATACCTTTTCTTTCATTCATCAGTTGATTAACGGCTTTAACTCCGGTACCGGTAACACTTTGGTAGGTGCTTACTACAATACGTTTGATCTTGTAACGCAAGTGCAATGGATTCAATGCAACGACCATTTGTATGGTTGAACAGTTGGGATTAGCAATGATCTTATCATCAGCAGTGAGCGCATCTGCATTGATCTCAGGCACTACCAGTTTCTTGGTTGGGTCCATCCTCCATGCAGAAGAATTGTCAATCACGGTGATACCAGCTGCTGCAAATTCCGGAGCCCATTCCTGTGAGGTGCTTCCTCCTGCAGAGAAAAGCGCTACAGCAGGTTTCATGTTGATGGCATCACGCATGCCAACTACTTTATATTGTTTCCCTTTAAAACTGACTTCCTTACCAACAGATCGCTCAGAAGCGACGGGTATAAGTTCAGTTACCGGAAAATTTCTTTCTTCTAAGACTTGTAACATTTTAGTGCCGACCAAACCGGTTGCACCAACGACTGCAACTTTCATATAAACGTTTTTTCCCTTTCGGGTTTTGGTTAAAAAAAAGCCTCCCAAATCTGGAAGGCTGTTACATATTTTACACACATATATGGAACTAACCTTCCGCTAAGGAATGTTTATCGTTCTTCTTTATGTGTTTTATTGTGCTCATGTTGTGGGCACAAATCTAATACGGAAAGAATTTTCCGCCAAATAAATGTTGTTATTCCCTTTTTGTAAACTTTGGCGCATACTAGTTTTAGCTCATGAACAAATGTGTGTTGTGGATGATTTGCTGCCTGATCACAGGCATCAGTTCAGCACAAACAGCCAGGTACTCGGTTGTTATCAATGAGTTTCTCCCGGATCCAACTCCAACTGTCGGACTCCCAAATTCTGAATTCATAGAGCTAAAAAATACCAGCAACAAGGCTATTCAGCTCGAAAAATGGCGAATTGAGAATGGCAGTACATCTGCAATGATAAATATATCATATCTCCTTCAGCCAGATAGTTTGGTTATCATCTGCTCAAAAACACAAGCAGTTGCGTTCAATCTTCCATCAAAAACAATAGGGATCAGCTCATTCCCCACACTTACCAATGAATCAGGAATGATCATTTTAAAAGATGCTACAGGCAAAACCATTCATGCAGTGAGCTACGATCAATCATGGTATAAGTCCCCAACCAAATCTGAGGGTGGATGGAGTTTGGAGATGATCGATCCGACAAAAGCCTGTGACGATAAAAACTGGCAAGCCAGTATAAACGATTCAGGAGGAACTCCAGGAAAAGAAAACAGTATAGTTAACATAATTCAGGTATCAAGAAAAATTCAAGCAACTCAAT
>JBKCFW010000018.1:0-12731 GCA_046303675.1 bacterium | reverse complement strand
GCCATAGAAGATCCTCCAATACGATAAGGAACACCCCACCATTGGTGAATGTATTCAATTAATTTTCTGTTGTTCAATTTCTCCACCTCTACATCCATCAACACAGCATACCTGAAAAGTAAAGGAGGAACATGCTCAATGCCCTGAAGAACGGAAATATAATTTTCATTGGGCTTATCTTCAATAAGGTTGATGACAGGTGCTTCATTTTGCCTCGACTGTTCAACAGATGGTGTAAGTGAAACAACAACATTTTCAAAAAAAGGTGAGTTGTTTACAGCGGAGGGCTTGGGCACCACAGGCTTAAAGAGAGCACAGGAATCCAGCAATATTATCGCCGAAAAAAAACATAACCACCTGGTGATCAATACTATTTTGACTTGTACATTCATCCTGAATGGTGTGGAAAACCACTTTGATGTGTTTGTCTATAATTTGCGAAATTTGACCTCTTACGTTGTAATCATTCATGCCAAGTTTCTCCCACCTTCATGTACATACCCAGTATTCACTTCTTGACGGAGCGGCCAGTATTGGTTCACTCTACAAGAAAGCATTGGATGACAACATGCCGGCTTTGGCAATATCCGATCATGGCAACATGTTCGGAGCTTTTCAATTTGTCGCAGAGGCCTACAAACACAGAGTAGATCCAAGTGACAAAAATAGTCCATTAAAAGTAAAACCAATTGTTGGCTGCGAATTTTACATTACAGAAAACAGACATAGAAAGAATTTTTCAAAAGAAGAAAAAGACCCCAGGCATCATCAGATCCTACTTGCAAAAAATGAGATCGGCTACAGAAACCTCGTAAAACTTACATCGCTGGGGTATATCGAGGGATTGTATAGCAAGTATCCAAGGATAGACAAGGAATTGATCCATAAATATCATGAAGGTTTGATAGCAACCACCTGCTGTCTGGGTGCACTGGTTCCACAGACCATCATGAAAAAAGGAGAGGCTGAAGGTGAAAATGAATTTAAATGGTGGTTAAATATTTTCCAGGATGACTACTACGTTGAACTTCAGCGACACGGGATGGAGGAACAGGAAAAGGTTAACAAAGTGTTGCTCAAATTCGCAAAAAAATACAACGTAAAGGTTATTGCATCGAATGATTCTCACTATGTAGATCAGAAAGATTTTAATGCCCACGATATTTTGCTGTGTATAAATACAGGTGAGAAATTGTCAACCCCAGCGGCCAGAGAGTTCGCTGACGATGATATCAGCATACGCAACAAACGATTTGCTTTCCCCAACGATCAATTCTATTTCAAGACACAAGCGGAAATGTCAACCGTTTTTTCTGATCTTGAAGAGGCCATTGACAATACCAACGAGATCGTTGATAAAGTTCAATTGCTTGATCTGAAGCGAGACATCCTTCTTCCCCATTTTGTTGTACCCAAGAACTTCTCTTCACAGGACGAATATCTTGAACACATCACCCGTGAAGGTGCAAAAAAACGGTATGATGTGATCACCCCTGAAATTGAGGAAAGAATAGCGTTTGAATTGTTCACGATAAAAACGATGGGGTTTGCTGGTTATTTTTTGATCGTGTCTGACTTTATCAAAGCTGGACGAGATATCGGGGTTTTCATTGGTCCGGGCAGAGGATCCGCAGCAGGCAGTGTAGTTGCGTTTTGTATCGGCATCACCAACATCGATCCGATCAAGTATAATTTGCTATTTGAGCGATTCCTAAATCCTGACAGAAAATCAATGCCCGATATTGATACTGACTTTGATGATGAAGGTCGGCAAAAAGTGATCGATTATGTTGTTGAAAAATATGGTAAGAATCAGGTAGCCCAGATCATTACATATGGTACCATGGCGGCGAAGATGAGCATCAAGGATGTGGCCAGAACCATGGATCTGCCTTTGCTCGAATCAAATATTTTAGCCAAGATGGTTCCCGATCGACCAGGAACATCCTTAAAGAGATTGTTGCATGCGCCACTCAGTGGGGATAGTAGCCTGGTTGATAAAGAGGGACTGAATTCTGAGGAGATTGACAGAGCGAAAACGCTGAGAGAAATTTACAATGGTACGGATATCAGAAGCCAGGTACTTCACGAAGCTGAGATCCTGGAAGGTTCAGTAAGGAATACCGGCATACATGCAGCGGGCATTATCATTGCGCCCAAGGACCTGACAGACTTACTTCCTGTGTGTATTGCCAAAGATTCTCCGATGTGGGTAACACAGATCGAAGGAAGTGTAATTGAGGAATCCGGGGTTATCAAGATGGACTTCCTTGGATTGAAAACACTGAATGTACTGAAAACTTCCCTGCAGCTTATTAAAATGAATTATGGAATCGATATCGACATTGATAAAATTCCATTGGATGATGAAAAAACGTTCAAACTCTATCAACGAGGTGAAACCATAGGCACTTTTCAGTTTGAGAGTCCGGGCATGCAAAAATACCTGCGTGACCTGAAGCCGGATAAATTTGAGGACCTCATTGCAATGAATGCCTTGTACCGACCTGGTCCGTTAGAATACATACCCAACTTCATCAACAGAAAACATGGCAAAGAGGCCATCAGCTACGACCTTGAGGAAATGGAGGAATATCTCCAGGAGACCTACGGAATTACTGTATATCAAGAGCAGGTAATGTTGCTTGCCCAAAAACTAGGCGGTTTCAGTAAAGGAGACGCAGATGTGTTAAGAAAGGCAATGGGTAAGAAGCAGAAATCCGTGCTTGATAAAATGAAAGGTCAGTTTATCGACGGAGCAACGAAGAAGGGATTTGCAGAAGAAACTTTACAGAAAATCTGGACAGACTGGGAAGCATTTGCACAATATGCGTTCAATAAATCACATAGCACCTGCTATGCCTTCATTGCCTACCAGACAGCTTATTTGAAGTCGCACTACCCTTCTGAATTCATGGCAGCTGTACTGAATCACGCAGGATCTATCGATAAGATCACTTTCTTCATGGAAGAGTGTCAAAGGATGGGTCTGAGTGTTTTGGGGCCTGATATCAATGAATCCTTACAAAGTTTTGCAGTAAATAAAAAGGGGGAAATAAGGATAGGATTAGGCGGACTTAAAGGTGTTGGTGAGGCAGCGGTAGAATCGATCATCCAAGAAAGAGAGAAAAACGGTTTATTTGGCTCCATTTTTGACCTGGTCAAACGCGTTAACCAAAGAACAGTGAATAAAAAATCACTGGAGAGTCTTGCCATGTCGGGAGCATTTGACTGTTTCACTGAACTTCATCGGGCGCAATATTTTTATCAGGCAGACGGAGACACTTCGAATGGTCTGGAGAAGATCATCCGTTTTGGAAACATCTGGCAAAATCAGTCAGGCTCGAACCAAAACACCCTATTTGGAGATCTATCGATGGTGCACGAAATACCTCCACCCAAGATTCCGGAATGTTCACCCTGGTCACTCACCGAGATATTGGATAAAGAGAAGGACATTACAGGGATGTTTTTGAGCGGACACCCATTGGATCATTATCGTTTTGAGTTAAAGCACTACAACATCACCCCCATCAGAGATTATGTAGAGTACAAAGAATCGATCGATCTTCAACCAAACCCTGCTCAAACCTTCAAACTGGCAGGACTGGTAACCAGTTCACAACATAAAATATCAAAGGCTGGTAAAAAGTATGGCAGTCTCACCATCGAAGACTTTTCCGGAAAGATAGAGTTAACCCTCTTTGGTGATCAATATATCAAATTCTCAAACTATTTTACACCTGGTACATGTATCTATGTAAAGGGGACATTTGAAAAGTGGGAAAGTAGAAACGAATGGAATTTCAGGACAAATGAGCTTTGTCTTCTTGAAACCATAAAGAAGGCCTTTACCAAACAGGTACAAGTAACCCTTCAGGCCGGGAGCATCACACCCGAACAAGTTGATTTCATCTCAGGAAACATGAAAAAACATCCAGGCAGGGTAAGAATGAAATTTACATTTGTAGATCAGGTAGAAAGGCTGATGATACAGATGAAAACAACCGAACGAGGATTTGAGATGAATGACGAAATGGCTGAATTTCTCAATAACAATCCCCTATTTGACGTACATGTTGACACTGCTTAAGACAATTAAACCACTTTGATGGAATATTAAAAAATGGAGCTAATTTTGCATTTCTAGTTTATCATCTAACACACAATCTAAATACATGGCAAAAGAATTCACAGACGGAAATTTTCAGACAGAAGTACTTGATTCAGATAAGCTGACCATGATCGATTTCTGGGCAGAATGGTGTGGCCCCTGCCGCGCTATCGGTCCGGTTGTTGAAGAGTTATCGAAAGAATGGGAAGGCAAAGTGAACATTGGCAAGGTAAATGTTGACCACAACCCACAACTCTCAATGAATTACGGCATCACTTCAATCCCTGCCATCCTGTTCATCAAAAATGGCCAGGTTGTTGACAAGCTTGTTGGTGCACAGCCCAAAGCAAATTTTGTCAAAAAGATTGAATCTCACCTCTGATCAACAATTTCATTACTTTTGAAACCGCCACCATTGTGGCGGTTTTTTTATTTTTATTGACACATGGGCAGTATTCGGAAACAGAGCATTTTTTCATCCTTGTTCATTTATGCAGGATTTGGCATTGGTGCCATTAATGTGCTCTATCTTTTTCCGAGATTTTTTACTCCAGAGCAGTTTGGTCTAACAAGACTATTGATGGACATTGCTATGATACTTGCTACCGTGTGCACAGCTGGAATTATACCAGTCGCTTTCAAATTTTTTCCCTTTTACAAAAAATATCTAAAGAAGTCCGAGAACGAGCTGTTCACACTATTAGTAAGCATAGCGGCAATATTGAGCACCACAGTATTCTTGCTGATGCCAATCGTCGAGCCATGGATCATTAAAAAGTTTGCAAGCAGGTCGCCTATACTGACAGAATATTTTTACCTCATATTTCCGCTGACCCTCACCCTTGTTGGATTCAATATACTAGAGATTTTTGCATGGATTGGAGGAAAACCAGTGATATCAACTTTTTTAAAGGAGTTTTTGTATCGTTTGCTTGTCACCTTTCTAGTTATCTGTTGGGCATTGGGAATCATATCTCATTTTAAAGTATTTATTGAAATCTATGCGTTGGTGTACTTGCTGCCTTTTGTTTTACTGATAATTATCGTTTACAAGAGTCATCAATTCGTTATTCAATTCAAATTGAGTAAAGTCACTAAAAAAATAGGTGGTGTGATGTTCAAGTTTGGAAGCGCCTATTTCCTAAGTATGTTGTTGAATATACTGGCAAAAACAAATGATACACTCATCATTGCATCACAGTCAACAGGTGGACTTGCTGATGCGGCAGTCTTCACGATTGCAACTTACTTGATAACCCTGATGGACGTGCCGCAACGAAGTATGATTGCTGCCGCAACACCTCATATATCTCAGGCCTGGAAGGACAGAGATATGATGAAACTTGATCGACTTTACAAAAAAACGGCGCTGAATTTATTGATCATTGCCTTGGGCATTGGCGGTCTTGTGTTGATTAACAATCAGCTTATTGTAAAATTATTGGGAGATCATTATGCACTATTGCCTACATTGATGCTGTTACTCGGCATCAGTAAAATCATTGATCTTGGCACTGGACTTAACTCGCAGATTCTTCAACTTTCAAAACACTGGAAAATAGACTTATTCAGCAACATGTTTTTTGTTGGTATGTCTATCCTGTTGAATTATTTCCTGACAAGATCATACGGGATATTAGGAACAGCAACCGGAACAATTATTTCAATATTCTTTTACAACCTGACGAGGTTCATTTTCATCAAAAAAATATACAAGCTTCAACCCTTCAGCTGGAAAAATGGGATTGCTTTATTATCAGCAGCTATACTTACAGGTATTTTATCTTACTTTAGAATATCTGAAAACATCTTTGTTAACTCTATATTCGCTTCAATACTATTCATCAGTTTATTTTCCTTTGTCATTATAAGATTCAAGATATCAGAAGATATATCAGAATTGTTTGTGATGTTAAAAGATAAGATAAAGCTGCGCAAATAATATGTTTATTGAACAGCAATTGAAATATAAAGTCATCTCATGATCGGATTTCACTGGGAACAACTATCTAGAGGTTTATTGGGCTTATTATTCCTGATTGGCGTTTGCTATGTACTCAGCAATAACAAAAAAGCCATCAACTGGAAGCTTGTACTCATGGGAATGATCGCCCAAGTGGCTTTCGCCATTGGAGTATTATCCCAAGGAAAATATAACTTTTTCCGGATGTTCATCCAATGGGTATCCGATCAATTCGTTGCCTTAATCAACATCGCCCACAAGGGTATTGAATTCATGTTCGGGAACCTTGCAGACACCTCAGGAAGCTGGGGATATACTTTTGCCATTCAAGCTCTTCCCAATATTATTTTCTTCGCAGCGCTCTCGTCTCTTTTTTACTACCTTGGAATTCTTCAAAAAGTAGTCTATTTTTTTGCCGTGCTGCTCAGTAAACTAAAAATCTCAGGTGCTGAGAGCACTTCAACAGCAGCAAATATTTTTCTTGGACAAACAGAAGCCCCTCTCATGGTGAGACCATTCCTTGAAAAAATGACAAGAAGTGAAGTGCTGTGTATCATGGTGGGAGGTATGGCAAACACGGCCGGAAGTGTGTTAGCAGCTTATGTAGGTTTTCTAAGCAATGGCGATCCATCACAACAACATTATTTTGCGTTGCATCTTCTCAGTCAGTCGATCATGAGTGCCCCAGCAGCAGTGGTATGCAGCAAAATATTATTTCCACAAACCGAAATGGTCGATAACAATATTGTCTTGCCAAAAGAAAAGTTTGGCAACAATATGCTAGATGCTATTTCTTTGGGCACTTCAGATGGTCTAAAACTGGCAGTGAGCGTGGGTGCGATCCTGATCGTATTTACCGGATTGGTTTACATGTTAAACTATATCATGGGAACAATCGGTTATTATACCGGATTGAACAATGTTATTGCGGGTGTAAGCGATGGGCGGTACAACACCCTAAGTTTTCAGATGTTGCTCGGATATATTTTTTCACCAGTCGCCTGGTTGATCGGAGTTAAAATGGACGACATGATATCCGTCGGACAGCTACTCGGGGAAAAAACGATCATCAATGAATTTCAGGCATTTATCAGTTTCAGCAAAATGAAAACAGATGGTATTATTACAGACAGTCAATCGATCTTGATCACAACCTACTCCCTCTGTGGATTTGCCAATTTTGCTTCAATCGGCATTCAGATCGGAGGAATCAGTCAGATTGCTCCTTCCCAACGAAAAAACCTCACTGAATTAGGCATTAAAGCACTGATCGGAGGCACCATCGCCTGTCTGATGTGTGGATGTATCGCAGGTGCAGTTGGTTAGTAAATCTTCGATTTACACTGCATCAAAAAATAGAATTTACTTTAAACCCGCTTGATTTAGGAGAGTCGGAGTTCGGGGTGTATTTTTGCATAAATTATCACCGCATGGAGAAGCAGCAGAAACACACCAAGATGGTCAATATACCGGGACTTGATCCTATGTTCAATGGCATTGCTTCTAAGATAGATGCTGGCGAAAGGATCAATCCGGAGGAAGGAATGATGTTGTTTGAGAAAGGGACGCTCGCAATGTTGGGCAGCATGGCAAACTTCATCAGAGAAAAAAAACATGGTGACAACACTTACTTCAACAGAAACTTCCATATTGAGCCGACGAATATTTGTGTTTTTTCCTGTAAGTTCTG
Source organism: bacterium (assembly GCA_046303675.1). Taxonomy (GTDB): domain Bacteria; phylum Bacteroidota; class Bacteroidia; order Chitinophagales; family Chitinophagaceae; genus Pollutibacter. The sequence continues at coordinate 4,964 of JBKCFW010000018.1, read as the reverse complement.
CTCATACTCAAGATTATATTCAAAAAGAGAAGAAGGCTGGGAATTGAGTATCGACGAGATGGTAGAAAAGGTGAAGCGCTATGATAAAGAACCAATCACTGAAGTACACATCGTAGGTGGAGTTCATCCGAAAATGGACATTTATTTTTTTGAAGAACTACTGAAAAAAATAAAGGCACACAGGCCATCACTTCATATCAAAGGCTTTACAGCGGTTGAGTTGGATTATATGTTCAGAAAAGCAAAACTGAGCAGAGAAGATGGAATGAAATTATTGCATGAAGCCGGGCTGGATTCATTGCCAGGAGGTGGTGCAGAGATCTTCGATGCTGAAATAAGACAGAAGATTAGTGCCGACAAGGTAGATGCGGAGGGCTGGCTCAACATACATGCCATTGCCCATGGCTTGGGTATGCACAGCAATGCCACGATGCTGTATGGCCATATTGAAAACTATGCGCATAGGATTGACCATATGGACAGACTCAGAAACATGCAGGACCACACAAAAGGATTCAACACTTTCATACCCCTGAAGTTTAGAAATCATGATAATGAAATGAGCCATGTTCCAGAGACTACCGCAATTGAAGACATGAAAGTCTATGCAGTTTCCCGAATTTTCATGGATAATTTTCCACACATCAAAGCGTATTGGCCGATGCTGGGTCGGGAGCAGGCTCAACTAAGTCTCGCTTTCGGTGTTAATGATATAGATGGCACCATTGATGATTCAACGAAGATCTATTCCATGGCAGGAAGTGAAGAGCAAAATCCAAGTCTCACCACTGAAGAACTGGTTGGACTGATAAAGCAGGTTGGAAGAAAGCCGGTTGAAAGGGATACGTTATATAATGCAATTGCCACATATTGAGTCATTGTGTAATTGATTGCAGTTATGCGTATACGCAGCATTAAGTGAACAACAAAGGGTAAATCATAATATGGATTACTTTATGGAATTAATTTAATAACTGTTCATACCTCAAAAAATTTAAAAAATGAAATTCAATGTACTTCTGTTATTTTGCTTATTAACTACCAGTCTGTCGGCTCAGAGTTCAAAACCCGGTGATGAGATCCTCGGGGTATGGCTTACCGGTTCAGGAAAAGGGAAAGTCGAAATATTCAAAAAAGGAGAACACTTTCACGGCAAGATCGTCTGGCTCAAAGAGCCCATAGATCCGGCAACAAACAAGCCGAAAATGGATATCAAGCACCCAAACAAATCCATGCACTCAAGGCAAATATTGGGCATTCAAAACCTCTGGGGGTTTGTATTTAAAGGAGATAATACATGGGAGGGTGGACATATTTATGACCCCAATAATGGAAAAGAATACAAATGTGTGATCACATTAAAAGATAGAAACAACATTGATGTGAGAGGTTATGTAGGAATAACCCTTATAGGCAGAACAGACAGTTGGACTCGCAGTAAACTCTGAAACTATCTGAAATCAACCAGCTTGATATCAAATATCAGTACACTGTTTGGTGGTATTGGTCCTGTAGATCTTGATCCATAAGCCAGTGATGGTGGCAAGTAAAGCATCATCCTTCCTCCCTTTTTCAAAAGTGGAACACCCAGTTGCCATCCCGATATGAGTTGATTCAACGTAAAGGATGCAGGGACTGAAGTAGTGCCGTCAAATATTGTTCCATCAGTAAGAGAACCGGTATAAAAAATGGAAACATTGGAACATAAACTTGGAGATGAACCAGAACCCGCCTCTGTTATCTTATAGTAAAACCCGTCGTTGCTTTTGACAGCATCAGAAATGTTATTGGAAGAAAGATATTGCTCAACAGCAGTTATTTCATTTGCCGGAACATTTACCTGTGGGGGAAGGGATTCACATTTTTTATCCTTTGAACAACTTACGGACAAAAACAAAAGAAGGCAAAGCGTTGAAGAAAGCAGTAGTCTGGTCATGGTATTAAAGTATTATGCAAATATCAATATAAATCATCATTTAGCAACTCTATAGATCTGAATGAGCATTATCCTGCTCACTTCTTTTTTTGAGGGCTATGTACTGCTGCTCGAGCTTTTCCCATCTGAATCTTCTGCTCAGCAGCGCAATGAATACAGCGATCAATAAAACTGCTATGATGAGTATGATCGGATTGAACTGGCCAAGTCCGACCGCATCAGCCCTTTTATACCAAAATCGACCAAGCAGAAAATTAACGATAATAGGAGTACCAAAGAGAATCCCCAGCGGCAGTCCGAGTGCTAATTGGTAAAACAAACGTCTCTCCTTCTGGCGATTTGCCTCCCAGTAGTCCATAAATTTCAACTCATCCTGTGTGTATAACATAAATATTCTCTAAATTACGGTAATACGATTATTCGAAATCATGAAGTCAAGAAACTTATTTCTACTTTTCGCTGCAATTTGCGTATCTGAAATTCTACTCTTGCTTACTGGTACGGAACAGCTGCGATACTTAACAAAACCACTGATCATACCTGTGTTGGGACTTATCTACTACACCTCCTTGAACAACAAGGTACACTTCGGTAAAGATTCAGTGATACTGGCGCTGCTTTTCTCCTGGATTGGGGATGTTCTGCTGCATCTTGACGGCTTCTTCATACCAGGACTTATTTCCTTCCTGATCGCACATGTCTTTTACATCATTTTTCTATCCACAACCCGATCAGATACCGCATCATTCTTTAAATTAAGACCTGTGATGCTGATTGCCGTGATGGCATATCTGATTGAATTGATGTACTTGCTGTGGCCTCATTTGGGCGACATGAAGTTTCCTGTGTTATTTTATGGGATCACCATAAGCACAATGCTATCTGCCGCTTTATGGCAATATCAGAAACTGGATAACAGAACTGCAACATACTTTATACTGGGTGCCTTATTTTTTGTAACATCCGACAGCTTACTCGCTTTCAATAAATTCAGGCAATCATTTGAATTTTCCGGTGCATATATAATGACCACCTATATTATTGCTCAGCTTTTTATTGTGGTCGGCGCCATCAGATATCGAAATACCTAAAGAAGCTAGCTATTTATAAAGAGCGGGCCCGCAAATGCGGGCCCGCTCTTTATTTTATTAGGATGAAGATCCGGATTAATAATCCATGCCGCCCATTCCAGGAGCACCATGACTGTGTCCATGAGCAGGTTCTTCATGCTTAGGCTTATCTGCAATGACACACTCAGTGGTCAACAACATACCTGCAATTGAAGCAGCATTCTCAAGAGCTACGCGAGATACTTTTGTTGGATCAATTACTCCGGCAGTGAGAAGTTTTTCATAATTGTCGGTACGCGCATTGTATCCGAAATCAGCTTTACCCTCACGAACCTTCTGAACAACAATAGAGCCTTCAACACCAGCATTGGAAACGATGGTACGAAGCGGAGATTCAAGCGCACGACGAACGATCGCGATACCAGTGGTCTCATCTTCATTTGCTCCCTTCTTCTTATCAAGTGATTCGATAGCACGGATGAATGCAATCCCACCACCAGGAACGATACCTTCCTCTACAGCAGCACGCGTTGCATGAAGCGCATCGTCTACACGATCCTTCTTCTCCTTCATTTCAACCTCAGTTGCAGCACCAACATTGAGAACAGCAACACCACCGCTTAATTTAGCAAGACGTTCCTGAAGCTTCTCTCTGTCGTAGTCAGACGTTGTGGTTTCGATTTGAGATTTTATCTGAGCAATTCTTGCATTGATATCATCTTTCTTTCCTTTTCCACCAACAACAATAGTATTGTCTTTATCGATGGTTACACGCTCAGCACGTCCAAGATAAGTGAGGTCGGCATTTTCAAGTTTGAAACCTTGCTCTTCACTGATCACAATACCTTTTGTAAGAATTGCGATATCCTGCATCATCTCCTTTCTGCGGTCACCAAAACCTGGAGCCTTCACTGCTGCAACTTTGAGTGTTCCACGCAATTTGTTTACAACAAGTGTTGCCATTGCTTCACCTTCGAGGTCTTCAGCAATGATCAACAAAGGAGCACCTTGTTGAGCAACTTTTTCCAGAATATGAAGAATGTCTTTCATCGCAGAGATCTTCTTGTCATAGATCAGGATGAATGGATTCTGAAGTTCACATTCCATTTTATCTGCGTTGGTCACAAAGTATGGAGAAATGTAACCCCTGTCAAATTGCATACCTTCAACAATGTCAATAGATGTTTCGGTACCTTTTGCTTCTTCTACAGTGATCACACCATCTTTACCCACCTTTTGCATTGCTTCAGCGATCAATTTTCCAATTTCATTATCATTATTTGCTGAAATAGATGCTACCTGCTGGATCTTTTTTATGTCGTTCCCAACCGCTTGAGATTGAGAGCGGAGGTTTTGAATCACGATATCAACAGCCTTGTCAATTCCCCTCTTAATATCCATTGGATTAGCTCCGGCAGCAACGTTCTTCAATCCTTCTGTGATGATGGACTGTGCAAGAACGGTAGCAGTTGTAGTTCCATCACCAGCTACATCAGCCGTTTTTGACGCCACCTCTTTAACCATTTGAGCACCCATATTCTCGATTGGATCTTCAAGCTCGATCTCTTTAGCAACAGTAACACCATCTTTGGTTACCGCAGGGGCACCGAATTTCTTTTCAATAACCACATTCCTTCCCTTAGGGCCTAATGTCACTTTAACCGCGTCTGCAAGGGTATCAACCCCTATCTTCATTTTGTTGCGCGCGTCTAGATTAAAAAATATTTGCTTTGCCATATAATTTGTTTTTATTGGTTTTTTTAGCGCAGATTAAACAATAGCGAGAATGTCAGACTCCCTCATGATGAGATAGTCATGTCCTTCGATAGAGATCTCAGTTCCTGAATATTTACCATAAAGAACGGTGTCTCCAGCCTTAACAGACATAGGCTCGTCTTTTTTTCCAGGACCTGCTGCAATGATTGTTCCTCTTTGAGGCTTTTCCTTTGCTGTGTCAG
>JBKCFW010000017.1:0-7061 GCA_046303675.1 bacterium | reverse complement strand
GTGTTGAAAGAACTGTTGATTTCGCAAAACAATGCGGCATTACTAATTACATTCCGCCCTACCCCTCCATTGCATTAGGCTCTGCAGATCTTTCATTGTTTGAGATGGTACAAGCTTACAGCATGTTTCCTGGCAGGGGCTTTAATGTAAAGCCGTATTATATTAGCCGAATAGAGGATAAAAATGGCAATGTACTTGCCTCTTTCAGAGGAGATACTAAGGAAGTAATCAGTGAAAGTGAAGCCTTCGTGATGACAAAAATGTTACAAGGTGTCGTAGACTTCGGTACTGGCCGGGCACTGCGTGGCGCCTACAGCATCAGCGCACAAATTGCAGGAAAAACAGGGACAACCAACGACAATGCTGATGGATGGTTCATAGGCTTCAGTCCACAATCTCTGACCGGAGTATGGGTGGGTTGTGATGATCCTTTCCTTAGGATGCTCTACACCTCAGGAGGTTCACAAATGGCCATGCCAGCTTGGGCATATTACTACCAACAGGTATTCAACGATCCGAGTCTCAATATCGATCCAAATACAGCATTTATACCTCCGGCCAGCATGCAGAACGAAATTATTTTTGATTACAACAACATGCAAGGTGCAAGTGAACTGCTGCCCGTGGAAGGTGAGGATGGAAGTAAATCAACTGATTACATCGATATCCCCATTAGTGATGGCAAGGAGAAGATTGTTACAGAATCAAAAGAGTTCAAAGACCCCGGCACTTCCGAGGAAAACCCAAAGCCTTCAACCACTGAAAAACAAATCGATGCCCCCAAACAAGAGCCCGAGGGAAGTAATAAGAAAAAAGAGAGGCTGTTGAAAAGAATATTCAGGAAAAAAGACTAGACCTTGGAGTTGACGTCAGTCTGGTTTTGGAATAACATCAACTGTGTCAGCCCTTACTACTTCTACCCTTACCTTGATAACTCCGGCTTTGTTGAAGCCTAACTTTTTTGCTCCAGCCCGAGTTAAATCGACCAATCGGGGATTTCTATGATGCAATCGATCGTTAACTCTTACAACCACTGATCTTTGATTGGAAAGATTGGTGACCAGTATTTTAGTGCCAAATGGCAAAGTATTGTGAGCACAAGTGAGAAGATCCTGACTAAACTTTTCACCATTGGCGGTCATCTTTCCGATGAATTTGTCTGAATAAAAACTCGCATACCCAACTGCCGTGTCAACTACAGGAACATTTCTGTAATTTTTTTTCTCCTGAGCTTTACATGGCGCGCACATTAAAGACATGATGACGCAAAAGGCAAAAGTCAATATGGTAATAAGTTTATTCATTCAAGGTTACCATGTTACAGGGTGAATTTAGCCATTTAGACGGATTTAGACAGCCAAAAACCTGTTTAAATCATTACTTACCCCTGGATATCTAGCCTTTTTCTAACCTGATTGCACATAAGCATACACTAAAAGACCAATTATCGATATATCTATCTGACTTTTGCAATTATTATTAAAATGCCTAATTTAAGTAATCATAATCAACCATAAACAAGCAATTATGAACAAGAAAATTTTTTTGAATGAATCTGAAATGCCGAGGCATTGGTACAACATTGTCGCAGACATGCCCAATAAACCACTGCCTCCATTGCACCCAGGAACCAAACAGCCTGTAGGTCCTGAAGACCTGGCACCTCTTTTCCCCATGGAATTGATCAAGCAAGAGGTTTCTGCAGAGCGATACATCGAGATACCGGATCAGGTGAGAGACATCTATAAAATATGGAGACCATCTCCTTTATTTAGAGCCACTGGTTTGGAAAAACTATTGGACTCAAATTGTAAGATCTACTATAAGTACGAAGGTGTGAGTCCGAGTGGCTCTCACAAACCCAACACAGCCGTTGCACAAGCCTATTACAACAAGCAGGAAGGTGTGAAGAAGATCACCACAGAAACGGGAGCAGGACAATGGGGAACAGCGCTCAGTTTCGCATGTCAGCAATTTGGGATTGAATGCGATGTGTACATGGTAAAGATCAGTTATGATCAAAAGCCATACAGAAAGATCATGATGAACACCTTTGGTGCCAATGTTTATGCATCACCAAGTGATAGAACACAGGCGGGCAGAAACATACTTGCTCAAGACCCTAATTCTACAGGAAGTCTTGGAATTGCGATCTCAGAAGCCATTGAGATGGCAGCGCAAGATCCCAACATAAAATACTCACTGGGTTCTGTGTTGAACCACGTGTTGCTTCACCAAACGATCATCGGACAAGAAGCGGAAAAGCAACTGGAGATGGCTGGAGATTTTCCGGATGTGGTGATCGCCCCATTGGGTGGAGGCTCAAACTTTGCCGGCATTTCATTCCCTTTCCTCAGACACAAGATCGCTGAAGGTAAAAATATCAGGGCGGTTGCTGTAGAACCTGCTTCATGTCCAAAACTGACAAAGGGCAAGTTCATGTACGACTTTGGAGATACAGCGGGTTATACGCCGTTGCTACCGATGTATACACTCGGACACAACTTCAGGCCTGCAGCGATCCATGCAGGTGGATTACGTTATCATGGAGCCAGTGTATTGTGTAGCCAGTTGTTGAAAGACAACCTGATTGAAGCACAGGCTTTACAACAACTCGAATGTTTTGAGGCAGGTGTTGCCTTTGCAAAATCAGAAGGTATCATTCCCGCACCAGAAGCAACCCATGCGATCGCACAAGTGATCAGGGAGGTCAACAGAGCAAAAGAAGAAGGAACGAAAAAAACGATACTCTTCAACATGTGCGGACATGGCTTCGTTGACATGCAGGCTTATGCTGATTATTTTGAAGGGAAGCTAACGAACCACGAATTCACAGATGAGGAATTATTTGGAAATTTACCAGAGGTAAGTGCTTTGCAACCACAATAAGCTGAATCCTAATAACTAAAATAAAAAAGCCACCAATTCAAGGTGGCTTTTTTTATGCCTAAACAGTTTTCTAGTTTTCGTATTATAAACAATTATAGTTGTGATACATATTTGCCAATTCAATCTTGTTTCTGACTCCAAGTTTTTTGTAGATAGTCTTTATATAATATCTAACTGTATTAATTGAAACAAATAACTTTTGCGAAATTTCCTCATAAGTGCAGCCAATTGATAGACTATCTATAACTTCAAATTCTCTTTCCGTTACTAATTCTTTGAGCGTTTGCGATGCTACACTTTGTTTCGGAATTAAATTAGTAGAATTTTTTTGTTGATTAGACTGAATCAGAACAACTAACAGCTTTAGCAAGTTTAATGCAAACGAGCCACTGCCAATGATATTTCTAGCGTTGTCTGGACTTAGAATCAACGCATCCCTTTGTATAAAAATATTGTAATTTATCAAGATACTGTTTGGACTGTTCTTCTTTATCTGCTTACTCAAATCATCCTTGAAAACGCTGTCTGCCAAAGTACTGTAAAGCACCAAGTCAGGAAGCACTGACAACTTGTTTAACACCGCTCTTTGAAAATCTCTTACCGTTCCAACTGCATACAAAATTTCGATATTGTCAGATGAAGATAATTGATTGACAATTTGATTCCGAGTTGCGCGACTCTCTTCAATGATCGCAATCTTTAACATATTGATCTATTTCATTAAAAAAATCTCTACCCTTCTGTTCTTCCACGCCAATCCCTTGTCAAAGCTCGGAATCGCTGGCTTGGTCTTACCATAGAAGCTTGTCGTGATGCGTGGATCTTCAATACCATAACTATTCAGGTAACTCCTGGTGATCTTCACCCTGTTTTGTGATAGCTTGATATTGTAATCACTTTTACCCTCTAAGTCAGTGTGGCCAACCAATAACACTTTATACTCATCGTTTTTCTTCAAGTAGTCAATTGCATCATTCAAAATATCAAAACTGTTGGCCGTGAGATCATACTTGTCAAAATCAAAATAGATGATATACTTTACAGTCTCTCCAAGGATAGTTTTTAGCCCCTGCTGATAATTTCTTCCGAAGTTATTTGGAGGATCATCTGCACTATTATTCTTACTAATATTACTGCCATTGCCACTATTCATGTATGTACCGCTTGCATTAGCTGGACATCCATTGTTATAAGAATGTCCGGCAACATCAGGACAACGGTCTTCCAAGTCGGCAACACCATCTCCATCACGATCAATGATCGGACATCCAACATTGCTGATTGGACCGGGTTGATTTGGACAATTATCTTTTTCATCAATTACTCCATCGCCATCACTGTCCAGTATGGGACAACCCTGATTGGCCATGCTGCCTGGTATAGTCGGACACTTGTCCTTATCATCCACAATACCATCACCGTCTGTATCACATGTCGGACATCCCATATTGTCTTTTGATCCTTTGAGACGTGGACAAGCATCAAGCATATCAGGAACACCATCCATATCCGAATCCACATCACAGGTAGCTTTCTGCTCTTCATATCTGCCGGATTTTCTATCAACCATCTGCTTCTTGACTGCGCCAAGGTTGATGTATACACCCAACGAAGTAATCAGATTATTGCGCAAATTGCTCGTCAACCCCAACCCATAATCCAACTGAGTAGTAATAAACACCGGAGAGTTCTTCATCATCCAACGCATACCTGCACCTAAGGGTAAGCTGGCATAGAGCGATCCGATCTGAGCATGTATACCCGTGTGTACATATGGAGAGATCATCTGCCTCTCTTTACCCACGTGATAATACAGATCACCACGTAATGAAGTGAACAATTCAGAGTTTGATACCAATGTAGAGCGTTTCGTTGTACTCACCCTACCATATGAAACACCCAGATCTACCGAATATGCCAACCTTGTGTTTATACTCCCATAATAAGATACCAGCATGCCAGCATTGCCGCGCTGGGTGATTGAACGATTGTCTGTATCACAATTGCACGTGTCTAGGTTATTCTCACTCACACCAAAGGTTTGCGTTTGAAAGCGTATGCCCCAGGCACTCCAACGTCCCGTCTTGAGCCATAGTGAGTCTCTTTTCTGTGCTTGCAACGACAGTGTGAAAAAAAGGAGAGCTGTCAGGATGATGCCAAATGATTTGCTTGTATGCGCCATGTCTATAGATTAAAATTTTTGTGTTAACTGTAATTCAAAACCACGACGGGTAAATCCACTTGCGCGGATACCCGACATATTCATATCGTAATGCAACCCGATCATTGTTCTTCCCACTGCTAGCTGCAACTCAGGAATGATCGCATCCTTCACCCTGTACATGAAACCAACTCCAAGCACAACAGACTGATTCGTTGTTTGCACATCATCCATGCTGTTGTCCCCCAACAGAAAATTGTACCGAATTCCGCCAATCAGCTCACTGGCCTTGGCCTTGGTATTCAACATTGCGAATAGATCAACTTTTGAATACGGTGTCTTCAAACTGATTCCGCCCTGTATGCCGGCTGTCATAGGTAAACGAAAAAGTGCCGACTTCGTCTCTTCCGTAAAAGGACGATTGACATGACGCAGTGATAAGCCTCCATACCAATCCAATCGCTCAGAACGCTGGAACATTGACCATCCTGCATTTAAGCTCAGGTAGGTAAACCGCTTCCCCACCCTCAGTGGATCGGCTGTCACACCCCCACTAATCGGACCATACTCATCAAATTGATCCTGATACGTTCCACTGGAACCAAGTCGGTAGTTCGTCAGCAGTCCCTGAAAGCCTGCCGCCATATACAGTCCGCGACCGTTCAGGTTCACTGCATAAGACACTCCCAATAAACCCATATTGTTGCGGTACATTCCATTGTTTGATTTATCAAAGGCTGCGCCAGCTGTTACATTACCATAGTTCTTCTCTTCAGCAGACCTCCGTTCTGCCTCTTTCAACAGAGATACATTTGCTAAAACCGTTCCTGTCTGAAACGCCTGATTAGTTTGATAACGGATGTCCCTTAGATTGACGCGAACATCATGCTGGCTGTGTTGCTTCATTGAAGCATTGTACCACTGCATCATCCCCTGCACATCGGAAAAGTGTATGTCCTGAGCACTCAGTGTGGAACCCACACTGAGCGACAGTATCAACGCACTTGTTTTAATAACTTTATTAAACATGTCTTTCTTGATTTAATAGATTAACGAACCAGTGTTACCGTACCCGTAGCCTTCATCGGTTTGCCTTGTTTATCCTCTCCAAGCACGATCCAGATATACGTGTCATTAGGTTGCAATGCACCACGGTATCTTCCATCCCACCCTTGACTTGGTGTCCTTCCGTCAAATACCAGGTTGCCCCAACGGTTGTAGATCTTGAAGCATTCAAACTTGCCCATACCCGGTACCACTGGCTTCAACACCTCGTTCACACCATCACCGTTCGGAGTAAATACATCCGGCATGTAGATACCAGGAACACATGGTGTCCTTATAGCTTGTACAACTGACCTCACCGACTGACATCCCAGTGCGCTCGTTACCTGAACACTGTAATCACCTTCAGTACTCACCAGCAGTGAGTCTGCAGTTGCATCAGCGATCGGACTGCCATTCATGAACCACTGGTAGCTCAGTCCATTGATCCTGGTGATGCGCAGCACCACAGAACCTCCCTTACAGAACGTAGTCGGACCACTGGCAGAGATCACTGGTCTTGTAGGCGGATTGACCGTGATGGCGTTTGCATAGTCCGCAGCAGTTACTGCATAGGATGCTGTCATCACAGAACCATTACCATTGGTTGCAGGCGGATTGCCATTGCCATAGTACATGTTGCCATCTGTTCCACTTGCAGTTGCCACATTATAGGTCTCCATCGCATCTGAACAACCATCGTTATCACTGTCAAGATCCAGGTAGTTAGGTATGCCATCTCTGTCTGTGTCTGTTGGTACACATGGCATCGTACCACTGTTGCATCCACTGTCTTCCAAACTATCGAGTATACCATCGTTGTCACTGTCCACATCTAGATAATCAGGTATCCCATCACCATCCGTGTCAACTGGTGTTGCGCCGTTTGGTCCTTTCTCGATCGTATCTGGAATACCATCACCATCTGAATCTACATCCAAATAGTTTGGTGTGCCATCGCCATCTG
>JBKCFW010000016.1:0-21135 GCA_046303675.1 bacterium | reverse complement strand
GTAAAGGTAAGTAAGATGAGAGAAAGAAGATTAGTTCATGTTGAAAAGGGTCTATAATACAAGGGACGAGGCACGAGGGGAACAGCCAGTAATCAATTGTCATGATTGAAAGTAAGCTTTACACTCCTCGTCCATTGTATTCTTCATTCCTTGTATTCCTCGTCCCCTGTCCCTAGTCCCTTGTCCCTTGTATTTTGTTCACCCCCAAGCTAAACAATGCAATGTCATATTTAACGGGGTCATGTGCATCAAACTCTTTTAAACGCTGAGTGAGTTCTCTCGCAGTTTTCCAATCGGCTTTGTCGCTATTGATGAGTTTGAGTTGTTGAGCTGTACGTTGGACGTGAACATCAAGCGGACAAACAAGTTGACTGGGTCGAATTTTTTTCCATAACCCAAAGTCTACGCCTTGTTGGTCTTTCCGCACCATCCATCGTAGATACATATTTAGTCTTTTGCAGGAGGAATTGTTCCTTGGCGTAGGGATGTGTTTTTTTGTACGTGATGGACTATCCTCAAGTGAAAAAAAATAATCATGAAATCCAACAAGGGCATTTTCTATATCGCCATCATCAGTTTTCATATTGAATGTAAAAGCAGATTCAAGACTTGCTGTCTTGCCACCTAATTTTTTGTAACCGATGGTATAATGATGGTTGAGGAATCTGATAAAATGCAAGATGTCCGTTGCATTGAATGTCCTGTGTTTAAAATCCAGAAATCGTTTTAGCTCCTTTTCTTTATGACCAACTATAAATTGATAAGGTGTGTTTTCCATCAACCCAATCAATTCATTGCACTTGTTGATGATGGTTGTACGATTGCCCCAGGAAAAAACCGCTGCAAAAAATCCAGCGATCTCAATGTCCTGTTGTAGCTCAAATCGATGTGGGATTGAGATCGGATCATTGTCGATGAATACCGGCCTATTGGATATTGCCAGTGCTTCATCAAGAATTTTTTTTATCTCTTCTCTTGATCTTTTTTTCATGAAAATAGGGTCAGTCGATCACGGCCTTATTAATGGCTTGATCCAGATCTGCGATCAGGTCATCAACATCTTCAATTCCAACACTAAGCCTGATCAGGGTATCGTTGAGTCCGTTTTTGATCCGCTCTTCCCTTGGTATGGATGCATGCGTCATACTGGCCGGATGGTTGATCAGTGATTCCACGCCACCCAGACTTTCTGCCAATGCAAATATTGAAGTTCCTGAGAGCAGTTTGCGGGCTGCATCCATGGAATCGTTCTTCAGTTCAAAGCTGATCATGCCTCCAAAATCTTTCATCTGGGCTTTTGCGATCAGATGTCCTGGGTGATCTGCAAATCCAGGCCAGTAGACCTTTTTGACTGAAGGATGTGCCTTAAGAAAATGAGCAATGGCTGCGCCATTTTGTGAATGACGTTCCATTCTGATACCCAGTGTTTTTATTCCTCTCAGTACAAGAAAGCAATCCATCGGACCAGGAACTGCGCCACAGCTTTTTTGTATAAAGTACAGCTCATCGCGAAGTGCTTTGTCATTTATAACAAGTGCACCTTGAATAACATCGCTGTGTCCGCCCAGATATTTGGTAGCAGAGTGCATGACGATATCTGCGCCGAGTGTTAGGGGATTTTGCAACGCAGGAGAGGCAAAGGTGTTGTCGACACACAAGAGGATCTGATGTTTTTTTGCGATTGAGGCAATGGCTTTGATGTCTGCGATATTCATCAATGGGTTGGTTGGCGTTTCAGCCCAGATCAGTTTTGTATTCTTATTGATGACTTTTTCAATATTGCTAAGGGCGCCCATATCAACATAATGAAATACGATACCAAACTTTTCGAAGATCTTGCTGAACAACCTATAGGTGCCGCCATACATATCATTGGCTGCGATCACTTCATCCCCGGGCTTCAACAGTTTGATCACGGCGTCTGTAGCCGCTACTCCGCTTCCAAATACCAATCCATACTTTCCTTCTTCAATAATAGCAATAGCTTCTTCCAATGCCTGACGTGTCGGGTTCTGTGACCGGGCATATTCAAATCCTTTATTTACTCCCGGAGCTTCCTGAACATAGGTTGAAGTCTGGTAGATCGGCGTCATGATCGCTCCTGTGCTTGGGTCGGGATGCGAACCTGCATGGATAAATTTGGTAGCTGGTTTCATGGAGTTCTACAGTTTTAAGATTATCGTATTGCTGCCTCGATGTGCAAGTTACAACAAAGGCCATGATGTTGTTGTTGGTGTGATCGGATTAGCTGATTTGATTCAAGCAATTCTACTCCTTCGCAACTTATATTTGCATTATGTCCGGCTTCTATCACAACACCATCATCCCTCCCGCATACGAGGGCATTTGCTTGCATGCAAGATTAATGACAATTGACGATGAAACGCTTGTTGTTCATGATCTTTATCATCTTTCCAGAAACACGGATCTTTCATTTTGGGAAAAACGCAGGGAAAACCGGTGGCTGAAAAAAGGAGTTGCTGCCAGCAAAAAAATTGTTGTTTTTTCGTTAAGTACAAAAAAAGAGTTGCTGAAATTATTTCCCGAATCAGAGGAACGAATCGAATTACACAAGCCTGTTGCAAGAGAAGGAATTGTCCCTATCGACGAGGATGCACGAGATATAGTTCGTTACCAGTTCACTCAAGGGGATGCATATTTTCTTTATCGAGGACCTATTCATCCAGCTGCATCACTGATCAACTTACTCAAAGGCTTTTCCATATTTAAAAAGAAGATGGGAAGTAACATGAAGCTTGCCATGTATGGTCCGAAGGGAAGTTATTCAACAGATTTTCTTGCATCAGTAGAGACCTACAAATACCGTGAAGATCTCGTGTTTGTTGGTCCACTTACAGATACAGAGGAGATCTCACTCCTCTCATCTGCCTATGCCCTGGTACATCCTTGCCGGTGGGAGAGATTTGGGATACCTGTCGTTGATGCGATGAAGGCAGGTGTTGCGGTGCTTTGTGTACAAGACTCAGCCATGTCTGAATATTGCGGGATGGCAGGCATGTATTTCAACGAAGACGATCCTGCTGATATCGGTGAGAAGTTGTGCCGGATCTACAAAGAGGAACAGATGCGCGAGCAGATGATCGGTACAGGATTGCTGAGGTGATCGATTGTCGTTAAATCTCAATCCTCATTCAGTATCTTTGCACAAATATTATTTCATGATCCAGTCAACCATCAACATAGACGTTACCCTTGATGAACAAAAAATTCCACATCATATCCAGTGGAATGCAACCCAATCCAATTCCGAGGAAAAGCAAGAGGCCAAGGCGATGATGGTTTCTTTTTGGGATGGCAAAGAAAGAGCGGCTCTCAGGATCGATCTCTGGACCAAAGAAATGATGGTAGATGAGATGGCTGATTTTTATTATCAGACCATGATGACCATGGCCGATACGTTTGAGCGGGCCACGCATAAAAAAGAATTGGTTGATGACATGAAAGGGTTTGCGAAGGGATTTTACGCCAAATTCAAACAATTACAAGAGCAGCAATAAATGTCTGCTGACTAAGGCATCAATTTTATACCAAGACATCATAAACCTTTACAATATGTCACTCGAATCCACAATAAACGATAACATCAAGAAAGCCATGTTGGCCAAAGATGAGAAAGGACTTCGTGCTTACAGGGCGATCAAAGCTGCGCTGTTGCTTGCTAAAACAGCAGAGGGTGCCGGAGATGCATTAAGTGCTGAAGCCGAGATCAAGTTGCTGCAAAAACTTGTGAAGCAGCGAAAAGATTCAATTGAAATTTTCGAACAACAGGCACGTCCTGATCTGGCCATAAAAGAGAAAGAAGAAGTTGAGGTGATTGAACAATTTCTTCCCAAGCAACTCAGTGTTGAAGAAATTAAGGAGGTAGTGGCCGCGATCATAAAAGAGGCTGGGGTTTCTAATATCAGCGGACTTGGCCAGGTAATGGGTATTGCTTCAAAGCAGTTGGCCGGTAAGGCTGATGGCAAAGCGATCTCTGCCGTGGTCAGGGAATTGCTATCTGCTTCCTAAGTCATCATATACTTAATAGTCAATCATTAAGTTTTCTTTGTCGCCATTCTTCACAAATCATTTTCAGTGGTAATAGACATCATCAGTTTGATCATTCTTGTACTTTCTGTTTATAAGGGATGGACCAAAGGGTTCATCATGTCTGTTTTTGTGTTTATCTCCTATCTGGTGTCTCTTGCCTTGGCTTTACATTTTTCAGGCACGGTTGAGGGGTATATCAGAACGCAGGCAGGAACGGACAGCAAATGGTATCCGCTTCTTTCGTTCATTTTAGTATTGCTCGCAGGCATCATTGCTGTAAGGTTGTTGGGGAAATTGATTGAGAAGTCGGCCGAAGTACTTCTGCTGGGTTTTTTTAATCGTTTGATGGGTATCGTATTATTTGCTCTTATTTATTTTACCTTTTATGCAGTGACATTGGTTTACCTGGAACGATTTGATGTAATTACAGCCAACAGTCCTGCCAATTCAAAATCATTGGATCACCTTTTAAGATATGGCAAGTGGGTTGTGGAAGTGTTTAGTGAGTGGCTTCCGGCATTAAAAAATCTGTTTAACGATGCAAAGGATATTATCAAACAAAAAACCACTGCAAATACTTTGTAGTAGTCACTGATCATCCTTTCTAAATATGTTATATCAGGCATTTTGCCTTTCTTTGTTTAAATTCTGTGTTAGTTTATCTCTTTAATATCCTATTAGGAAAGCATTTATGAATGTAAAATACGAGCTTCAGCAGGTTGGAAAGTTCAAGTTTATTGAAGTGGGAGAGGGAGAACCCCTGATTCTTCTTCATGGTCTTTTTGGTGCCATGAGTAATTTTATAGGCATCATTGAGCATTTTAAGCATACGCACAAGGTGGTGGTTCCTATTTTGCCTCTTTTCGAACTGGATATTTTGCATACTTCAGTGGGTGGATTGGAGAAGTATTTTCATAAATTCATTGACCTCAGGGGGTATCAAAATATCCACTTGCTTGGAAATTCCCTTGGGGGTCACGTAGCACTCGTACATGTGTTGAAATCTGAGCAAAGGATAAAATCATTGATCCTTACTGGCAGTTCCGGACTTTTTGAAAATGGCATGGGAGATACGTACCCCAAGCGAGGAGATTATGAGTACATCCGTAAGAAAACCGAGATGACCTTTTATGATCCTAACACCGCTACCAAGGAATTGGTGGATGAGGTTTACCAGATCGTTAATGAGCGAATGAAGACACTGAAAGTGATCGCATTGGCCAGAAGTGCAATTAAAAACAATCTGGGTGAAGAGTTGAGAAAAATAACTTTACCTACACTGTTGGTTTGGGGTAATAACGACAGCATTACACCTCCATTTGTAGGAAGGGAGTTCAATAAACTGATTCCAAACAGCGAATTGCACTTTATCGACCATTGCGGACATGCGCCAATGATGGAAGTGCCTGGAGAATTTAACTTAATACTTGAACAATTTTTGAAGAAACTGCAAACCTCTGCAGCGAAATAACTGTAATATTGGTCTAACTTAGTGCAGATGACCTATTGTAGCCAGCTTCTTGACACAACCCTTCAAACGGCTGATCTCCACGACACCGTCTCCGTTGTATTGGCCTTATGCAAAGAAAATAACTATCAGCACTTGCCGGTTTTGGACGGCAACTTGTATGCAGGACTTGTCTCAGTCGATGATCTCGAAGAAGCGGAAGACACGAACGCGGAGCTCAGTACATTATCCTCATATTTTATCAAACCTCTTGTTCGTTCATCAGATCACTTTCTTCATGCGCTCAAGGTGCGTGCGAAATTTTTTGTAAACATTGTTCCTGTGGTCAATGAAGAAAATGAGTGGGAGGGTGCAATTACGGATGAGAAACTGTTGGACAATCTTTCAAAACTCACGGGTGTTTCTGATAGCGGATCAATTGTGGTCCTGAGTATGCCGATCCATGATTATGCACCCGGGGAGATCAACAGGTTAGTGGAGTCCAATGATGCAATGATCATGCATATGAATTCGTTTCAGGATCACCATACAGGTCAAATTCAAGTGGTGCTTAGGATCAACAAAGAGGAAGTTTCTGATCTGGTGGCTACTTTTCAGCGCTATGAGTATAATGTGCTATACTATTATGGTGACGAGACATACGATAATTCTCTGCAGCAAAATCTTGATCATCTGTTCAATTAT
Source organism: bacterium (assembly GCA_046303675.1). Taxonomy (GTDB): domain Bacteria; phylum Bacteroidota; class Bacteroidia; order Chitinophagales; family Chitinophagaceae; genus Pollutibacter. Next base: position 14,933 of record JBKCFW010000016.1, on the reverse strand, counting down.
TTGAATATCTGAGTTGAATAAGTTGTTCGATATGTACTAACCTTCTTCAAAGAATGTTGCCATTTCACAACAAGTGCTATCTGCGATCTTTTGATCTCATTCCTCATATTTCTTTTTCACTACCTTGCTTCAATGAATGTTTTGCATAAAAGGCTTTTCATTCTTTTCTTACTCAATCTCCTTGCCGGTCCCTTGTTGGCGCAGGATCCGGTGAGCGAAGAACATCAGGATCATGAAGTGCTCAGGCATTCTATGATCACCATTCGTAATGTATTGATCAACGGAAACAAAAAGACGAAAGAATACATCATAGCCAGGGAGGTTGTATTCAATGAGGGACAATCATATTCAATTTCGAGCATACTCGATGGCATTAAAGTGAGCGCAGAGAATCTCATGAACACAGCCTTATTTGTGGATGCCAGGGTTGGGTTTACCAATTGGCAGAACGATAGCATGGACATTTATGTAGAAGTTGCGGAACGGTGGTATTATTTTCCTTTGCCTTATTTGAAGCCAGCCGATAGAAATTTAGGAGTTTGGATGAATGATCATAAAATGAGTGCTGATCGCGTGAATTATGGAATAAAAGTCCTGGCCAGAAACATAACAGGCAGAAACGATAGGCTGAATCTCTGGGCCATCAATGGATTTACACAGCGATTTGCAATGCGATATTATAATCCGTTTGTGGATAGCAGACTAAGGCATGGATGGGGGTTTGATTTTTATTATTCACGAAATCGTGAGGTTAATTTCAACACCCTTGATAACAAGCAGTTATTTTTCAGGAACTCTGGACATTTCATACAACGACAGCTTTATGTTGGTGGTGTCTACTCTTATCGAAGAGGTTCAATAGAGCGACATTATCTGAAATTTGGTTTTCATCGGGAGTCGGTTGATGATACCATTAAGGCTTTAAACAGCAATTATCTGCCGTCAGGCGAATCAAGTGTATCTTTTCCTGAGTTGAAATATGCCTATCAGTATTTTGGTGTGAATTATTTACCCTATCCTACAAAAGGAAGATCAGTAGAGTTTGAATTTATTCGTAGAGGATTCAATAATAAAATTGATCTTACTCAATTCAATCTGCGTGTCGCAAATTACATCCCCCTTCCGAGAAAATTCTATCTGAGTAGTTCAGCAGATTTGCAACTCAAGCTGCCTTTCAATCAACCCTATATCCATCAACCTTTTCTTGGATATAACGACTCTTTTTTACGTGGACTGGAATATTTTGTGGTTGATGGTGTTGCCGGCGGATTTGTCAGGAATACAATTGGTAAAGAGATCTTTTCGTATATTTTTTCAACCGGACTCAAATCAAAGGCTTATGCAAAGATTCCCTTTAAATTCTATCTTAAAGGGTATGGTGATGTGGGATATGTATACAACAGGACTAATGTTGTTGGAAATTCGCTGAACAACAAGTTGATGTATAGCGGGGGTATCGGACTGGATATCATCAGTATTTATGACATCGTACTGCGATTTGAATACAGTTTTAATCAATTCAGGCAGGGTGGACTCTACATTCACAAACAGGATATCAACAAGTTGTATTAGATCGAACACGTCCATGTGCAAGTGATGATGGATTCTGTGCCAATTACGTATTCTTCGTTTTTCATCCCTACCTTCGTTTTAAGATCCATTCAATGAAAGTTGCAATTTATAGCCGCGGCATACAATCTTTACAGCCCGCTGATGTAGTAAGTATCAACGAAGCACTCCTCAAGGCTGAGATCACACCGATTTTCTTCAAGGAACTCTTTGAGCAGTACCAAACAGAATTGGCAGGGGATACTCCTGTAAGCACTTTCTCCAGTGCACTTGAGCTGGATGAGCAGATCGATGCCATGATCAGCTTGGGCGGAGATGGAACGCTGCTAGACACCGTTTGTCTGGTAAGAGATAAGCAGATACCTGTTTTGGGGATCAACTATGGTAGACTTGGTTTTTTGGCGAGTCTGGGTAAAGAAAAAATAGAAGATGCAGTACAGGCGTTAAAGTCACGTACCTATGTTTTGGATAAAAGAGGACTCTTGCATCTCGATGCAAGTATTCCATTGTTTGGCGCTGAGCCTTTTGCTTTGAATGAATTTACCATTCACAAACGTGAGTTTTCTCCCATGATCAAAATACATACGTATTTGAATGGCGAGTTTTTAAATACTTTTTGGTCAGACGGATTGATTGTGTCAACGCCCACGGGCTCAACAGGTTATTCCTTGAGCTGTAATGGGCCGGTTGTGTTCCCTGACAGCGAAAGTTTCGTTATCACGCCAATAGCACCACATAACCTGAACATCAGGCCTATCGTGGTGCCAAATCACAATGTGGTTTCATTTGAAGTTGAGGGAAGGGTAGATGATTTTATCTGTACCATGGACTCCCGAAAGGAATTGGTAGAGAAGAGTGTTCAGTTGGCGATAAAGAAAGAAAACTTTTGTTTTAACCTCATCAGACTAAACGAAAATAATTTTCTCAGAACCCTGAGGGAGAAATTAACATGGGGTTTCGATACGAGAAATCGCGGCTAAGAGCCAAAGCGCAAGTGTTTGAACGGTTGCGCAATTTTATATTTTTAATAACTTCATCGAACGCTGCACTATCTCCTGCCTCCTTATTTTTACACACATGTTTAAGCCCATATTTTCCATATTGATCTTGTTCTCTCTTTGCAATACCGTTTTCGGACAACGAGAGGCGGTTGTACAAGAAGGAGAATTGGGTATTAGCATTGGAGCGGCTCATTATTTTGGTGACATCAACAACAGAAGTGCGGTTGACAGGCCGAAGCCAACACTTGGTATATTTTTTAAAAAACAATTTGGCAAATACGTGGCAGTAAGGGTCAGTGGTCATTATGCTGAGTTGGGATACTCAGACAAGTACAGCAACATCGAGTTTCAGCAAAGAAGAAACCTTGATTTCAGCAGTCAGCTCTGGGAGATGGCTGTTCAAGGTGACTTTAATTTTTTCAATTTTGTCCCAGGCGATCCGGCGTACAAGTTCACTCCTTATGTAACTATCGGTGTTGGTTCTTTCAATTTTGATCCATACACCCACCTGAACGGACAGAAATATTTTTTGAGAAAACTGGGTACGGAGGGGCAGGATTCAGACCTTTATCCAGACAGAAAATCATACAGTACCCAAGCATTTTGCTTTCCTCTCGGCATGGGCATAAAATACAACTTAGGGAAGAATGTCAATCTTTCTTTTGAGATCACTCATCGTTTCACCTCTACCGATTATTTAGATGACGTGAGTACCACATACGCCGGCGTGGCAGCGTTTCCAAATTTGCCAAACGGTTCACTCTCTCCCGCATTTCTGTTACAGGACCGATCCTATGAAAAAGGACTACCAATCGGACAGGCCGGAAGACAGCGCGGATTCAGTGAACAAAAGGACCAGTACATATTTGCAGAGATCGGCATTTCAGTTTCTTTCAGCTCTTATAAATGCGCCAACCCTAGATAAACATATGCATTTTACAGACTGTAGGCTATCAGCGCATTTATGCTCTAGAGATAACTCTCAATTGCGCTCTCCCATGTTGTAGACCAGCCTTTTTTAATAGGAGGCATCATGTACTTCCCCACTATTGTCTGTTGAAATTCAGTAACTTTGCACCCATGTCTTTGAAAGACCAGATCATATCCGATAGACTACCAAAACATATCGCCATCATCATGGATGGTAATGGGCGTTGGGCACAGGAAAGAGGCCAGGACAGGATCTTTGGACACATGAACGGGGTGAAAAGCGTTCGTGAGGTTGTAGAAGGTGCTGCGGAGTTAGGAGTTCATTGTCTCACGTTGTATGCCTTCTCAACAGAGAATTGGGAAAGGCCTGAAAAGGAGGTAACTGCCTTGATGGAGTTGATGGTCGATACCATACGCAAGGAGGTTGACAGTCTTATCAAAAATAATATCAAACTTCATGTGATCGGTGAACTCTCAATGCTTCCACAGCAAGCAAAAGCTGCATTGGATGAGGCGTTGAAGTTAACATCATCAAATAGTGGCCTACAGCTCATTGTCGCCCTCAGTTACAGTTCCAGGTGGGAGATTGCAGAGGCCGTGAAAAAGATCGCTCATCAGGTGCAAGATGGCAAATTGGAGCCGGAGGATATTGATCAAGACACATTACAGAGCTTCTTGTCTACCAGTGAGTTCCCTGATCCAGAGCTGATGATCCGAACAAGCGGGGAACAAAGGATAAGTAACTTCCTGCTGTATCAACTGGCCTACGCTGAGTTATATTTCACAAAAACCCATTGGCCTGATTTTAGAAAGCAACATCTGTATGAGGCAATCGTTGATTACCAAAAACGGGACAGGAGATTTGGGAAGGTCAAGGTCTGATCAGGTTCAATTTTGTTTTTTTGACATAAATTATTGATTTTGAGTAAAGTAGATATAATATTTCGTAGCATGCGTATTCTCAATGTATAGCTTCAAATCAGGTTGCTGAATCGACTCAATATCTAGTAAACAAAGCTTCTTTAACAAGAAATTAGACAAAAAGCCGTTAATTTGCCCACTGAAACCACGCACTTGATGAAGAGGATCTCTACGCTGTTTATTTTTCTTGGAATATTGTTTACCTCCAACAGCGTTCTTGCACAAAATGATACCCTTCCTGAGGCTTCCGCAGATCCTGCATTACTAGCGATTTACAATGCAAAGTATCCAAGGAAATATACCATTGCAGATATCAAAGTGACCGGTAACGTAGTTTTCGATCCAGCCATCGTTATTTCCGTTTCCGGGTTGTCCGTCGGCGACGAGGTTACCATTCCAGGAGGTGATCAATTCTCGAAAGCGATCACGAAGCTGTGGACGCAAAATATGTTCACCAACATCAATATTTACATTGTGAAGTTGGAAGGTGACAACATTTGGGTAGAAATAGTAGCTGAAGAGCGCCCCATGCTTTCTGATTTTAAATTCAAAGGTGTTCGGAAGACAGAGGCTGATGAGTTAAAGGATAAGGTTGGACTGGTTAAGTCTAGGGTGGTGACCGACAACATGAAAATTTCAGCAAAAGAAAACATCGTCAAATTTTTTATTGATAAAGGGTATCAAGGTGCTGCCGTGGATATTGAAGAGAGTCCTGATCCTGCATCTCCTCAGAAAGTGATCCTCACTTTCAATGTAAAAAAGGGTAATAAAGTCAGGATATCAGATATCTTTTTCTTTGGTAATGAAACGGCGAGCTCATTGGCCTTGAAAAAGAAAATGAAAGGCACAAAGGAAACTTCAAAGTTGACATTGTTTCCAGACAGTGCGATGAGTCCGTATGGTACTGTTCCAAAACTCAGTTTTAAGGAATTTATCAGAGAAAGAGGTTTTCTGAAACCTTCAAAGATCAAAGACTACCTGGATAGAACCGCACGCTTCAAGCTTTTTGCCTCTGCAAAATTCAATGCCAAAAAATATGCAGAGGATAAGGAGAATATACTTGCACATTATAATTCTCTCGGTTATCGCGACGCTGTGATTGAGGCAGACACACAAACGTATAACTTGAAAGGTAAACTCAATGTCTCTCTCCGGGTGAATGAAGGACGAAAATATTATTTTGGAAACACAACCTGGAAAGGGAATACGAAGTATTCTGACAGTATCCTTACGGTACTGTTGGGGATCAAGAAAGGGGACACCTACAATCTTGAAGTACTCAATAAGAAATTAGGAAAGCAGCTTTCTCCTGAGGGCGGAGATATCAGTTCACTTTATATGGATGATGGTTATTTGTTCTTTTCTGTTAATCCTGTTGAGACTTCTGTTTACAATGATACAATCGATCACGAGATCCGCATTCAGGAAGGTCCGCAGGCAAGTATCAAGAATGTGAACATAACCGGTAATGACAAAACCAAGGAGCATGTTATCCGCAGGGAACTCAGAACTATACCTGGAGAAAAATTCAGCAGGTCGGATCTCATTCGCTCGCAAAGGGAGATCATCAACCTTGGTTATTTCAACCAGGAGAAACTAGGCATGAACCCTGTGCCTAATCAGGATGATGGTACCGTTGATATTAACTACAGCGTAGAGGAAAAATCATCAGACCAGCTCGAGTTGAGTGCAGGTTGGGGTGGAGGTATTGGACTTACCGGTACTTTGGGTGTAACGTTCAATAATTTCTCGATCAAGAATATTTTAAGAAAGGCGGCCTGGGATCCTCTGCCAACAGGTGATGGACAAAAACTAAGCATGCGTTTCCAATCAAACGGAAGGTTCTTCCGTTCGCTGAACTTCTCCTTCACAGAACCATGGCTTGGAGGCAAGAAAAGAAACTCCTTCAGTTTCAATGTATTTAATACCAAATTCACGAATGCTTATAGTCCGTATACCGGCAGGTTCGACCGTGCGTACTCAGATTCATCTTATTTGAGCACATCCGGTATTACCATATCATTGGGTAAGCAGTTGAAGTGGCCTGATGACTTCTTCTCTTTCATAACTTCAGTGAGTTACATTCAGTACAAGGCCAGGAACTATTCAATATTCCCATCCTTCGCTACAGGTGTTTCAAACAACTTTAATGTGAAGTTTGGTTTGCAACGGATTTCGATCGATCAGCCGATCTTTCCAAGAAGTGGTTCCAATTTCCTGCTTACTGCTACATTCACACCACCTTGGTCTTATATCAATGGAATTGATAAAACAGACGTTTTCAAACTTGTTGAATATCACAAGTGGCGTTTGAATTCTGAGTGGTTTGTGCCGATTGGCAAACCTGCCGGTCAGGAAAAGAACCGCCAGTTTGTGTTGCGTATGGCCGCTAAATTTGGGTTTATTGGTCGATACAACAACCAGTTGCCGATCTCGCCATTTGAACGCTTTCAGGTTGGTGATGCCGGTCTAACAAATAATTTTGGGGTACTTGGGTACGATATCATAGCGCACAGAGGATATCCTGTCTACGATAAAACTGACCCAACGATAAACCCTGATAAGCAGAATGCAAGTGATTTCTTCACCATATTCAATAAGTATACGCTGGAGATGCGTTATCCTTTCGTGACCAATCCCAGCAGCACCATTTATGGACTCGCATTCTATGAGGCTGCGAATGGTTGGTACTCCTTCAAAGAATGGAATCCTTTCCAGCTGAGACGCGCAATGGGCCTGGGTGTAAGGTTCTACCTCCCTATGTTTGGATTGCTTGGATTTGACTACGGTATAGGCCTTGACCGTATCAGCAATACGGGCAAACTCAGGGACGCAGCGAAGTTTACCTTCATGCTTGGATTTGAACCTGAATAGAAAGGTCGATGATCTCGTTTTGGCTTATAATTTGACATGTTAGTCCATAATTTTACAAATACCTAACGCTTTATTAGGAAGCTTAGGTTTAAATTTACGATTATGAAAAAGCTTCTTTTTTTACTGATGCTTGTTGTTGGTTTAACTACCCAGCTCAATGCTCAACGTTACGCAGTGATTGATACAAGATACATTCTAAGCAAACTTCCGGCGTATGCCGAAGCACAGAAAAAGCTTGATGCCTTCAGTGTGCAGTGGCAGGCCGAGATCGACGAAAAGCAGTCGACACTTGATCAGCTTTACAGAAATTTTGAATCTGAAAGGATCATGCTAAGCGAGGAGTTGCTCAAGAAGAGAGAAGATGAACTGTTCAACAGGGAGAAAGAACTAAGAGATCTTCAAAAGAAACGCTTTGGTTTCGAAGGCGATCTTTTCAAAAGACGCCAGGAGCTGGTAAAGCCAATACAGGATAAGGTATACAATGCCGTTCAGAAATTAGCCGTAAACCGTCAATATGACCTTATCCTCGATAAAAGTGAGGGAATTACCATTATCTTTGCCGACCCTAAACTTGACAAAAGTGATGATGTTCTAAAAGAATTATCAGGGAAGTAAAAAAAGCATATTTTCGAATCACATAAAACAATCAAGAGCAATGAGAAAATTTTTAACAATGGGCCTGGTGACTTTTGCACTTGCAGCATTCAGCCTTAGCCTCAACGCACAACACAAAACAGGAGTAATAAGCATCGAAGAAGTTATTCAATTGATGCCTGAGTATAAAAAAGCTGCTGCAGAAATGTCGCAGTTTGATAGTGCCCTCCAGATCAATTACAGTGAAACCTTGAAAGAGCTTAATCGTCAGGACAGCATATTCAAGGCTGATTCTTCAAAAATGTCAGCTGCAATCAAGACTGCAAGCAGAGAAAAACAAAGAAAGCTGTTCACTGAGCTTCAAAGTTTTGAGCAAGGTTATCAGCAGCAAATGCAGCAAAAGCAAGAAGAGCTGATGGCTCCTGTTGCTCAGAAAGCAAATCAAATTATTGCTGAGGTTGCCAAAGCAAACGGATTCACACATGTATTCAGGAAAGAAGCATTGGTCATTTCACCCGATGCAGACGATCTGTTACCGCTGGTGAAGAAAAAAATAGAAGCCGGAGCGGCGCCAAAGCCAGCTACAAAATAACTCACACGACCGAAACAAAAGTTTCGGTCTTTTTTTATCATGCAGAACAAGGCTCCAATAGGGGTGTTTGACTCAGGATTAGGGGGACTCACCATCTTGAAGGAAATCGTCAGCGAGATGCCTCACTACGATTTCATGTACCTTGGGGATAGCGCCAGAGCACCTTATGGTCCCCGCTCATTTGAAACAGTATATCAATACACCCTCGAAGCGGTCCAATGGTTATTTGAAAGGGGATGTCCATTGGTGATCCTTGCATGCAACACTTCATCAGCAAAGGCACTCAGAACGATCCAGCAAAATGATCTTACAACGATCGATCCTTCAAAACGAGTTTTGGGTGTCATCAGACCCACCACGGAGGTCATAGGCGACTATACCGAAACCAATCACATTGGCATCCTTGGTACACAGGGTACGGTCGATTCCGGTTCATATGTCATCGAGATCGGTAAGTCTTTCCCCGAGGTTCATGTACATCAGCAGGCTTGTCCCGCCTGGGTTCCGTTGGTTGAATCTGGCCAGTATCTAACTGATAGTGCTGATCCGGTTATTCGGGAATGTCTTGAGAAACTAATGGCACAATCCGAAAAGATCGATACCGTATTGTTGGCCTGTACCCATTATCCGCTGCTCATGGATAAAATAAAGGCATATCTCTCCGAGGAAATTACAGTTGTATCCCAGGGCGATATCGTTGCAAAAAGTCTGAAATCCTACTTGATTCGCCACCCTGAAATGGAAAGTCGCTTAACCAGACAGGCCAGCATTTCCTTCTATACCACAGGGGAGTTGGGAGAATTCGACCAGGGAGCATCTGTATTCTGGGGCGAGGAAGTGGATGCACAGAGGGCTATACTATAATTCCATGAACGTTTTCGATACATTCACTGGAACGTATTTGATTTCTTTTCAAAAAACACTACCTTTGCCGTCCTTTCACAATTTCTCGGGTGTGGTGACCCGTGAACGAATTGGACAGAATAGGTCGCTTCTCCGACCATTGTTTCAACAAAAAAAGGAAAAAAAGAATTATGAAACGTACATTTCAACCCCATCGCAGACGCAGAAAGTCTGTACACGGATTTCGCAAACGCATGGAATCAGCCAACGGCCGTGCCGTATTGGCGAGCAGAAGGAAAAAGGGCCGCAAGAAATTGACGGTATCTGACGAACGCAGACTTAAGTAAGCGGATAATTCCTCTATTTTATATAATTGTAGCTCCGGATCATCATCTGGGGCTATTTTTGTATAGTACATGTGGGGTATCATTGGCATCATTCATCCAATTCTCATAAATCATTCAACTTGTCAAGTTCCCAGACATTATCAAAAAAGGAAAGATTGAAAAGCTACCGCAAGATCCGGTCGCTTTTCAATACGGGGGAGCGATTTAGGCAGCATCCTTTTTTGGTGTATTACTCCATAAATCCCCAAAGCGAGGATGCTGAGGAGGATGTGCTGCAAATGGGGGTTTCTGTAGGAACGAAAAATTTCAAAAAAGCTGTTACCAGAAATCTACTGAAGCGCCGCACACGTGAAGTATACAGAAAAAACAAAAAGGACCTCAAAGAAGTACTGATCGAAAAAAAGGTATCGATGGGGGTTTTTTTCGTCTATATCAATACTGAGATTAGCGAGTATGCTGAAATAGAACTCGCCATGAAATCAATCCTAAAAAAACTCGCTTCTATCACTTCAAACTCTCTACATCAACAAATCAATAAATCAACGAATCAACAACTAAACAACTAAACAACTAAACCTCCCTCAACCTCCCTCAACCTTCCTCCATGAACGACGAATATTTTATGAAAATGGCCCTTCGCGAAGCAGAACGTGCTTTTGAAGAAGGTGAAGTGCCGGTGGGTGCGGTGGTCGTGATGAACAACAAGATCATTTCAAGAGGGTACAATATGGTTGAAAAGCTTAAGGATCCAACTGCCCATGCTGAGATCATTGCACTGACTTCAGCATTTAATCTGCTTGGTTCAAAATATTTGCCTGATGCAACATTATATGTAACGGTTGAACCTTGTCTCATGTGTGCAGGCGCTTTATATTGGAGTAAAGTGGGGCGTATTGTATGGGGCGCCTCCGATATTAAAAACGGACATCAAGTGTATACTGATGACAAGAATCCTTTTCATCCCAAAGCACAGATCATGACAGGTTTACTTGCACAGGAAGCGAGTGATTTGATGAAAGCCTTTTTTAAAACCAAACGATAAGTTGCCAGGGACGAGGCCGGCAGGGATAAGGGATAAGGGATAAGGGACGAGGGACAAGGGACAAGGGACAAGGGACAAGGGAAGAGGAAATCCCTACACGAATAAACAACTAAACTTCCCTCAACCTCTCTAAACCTCTCTAAACTTCTCTAAACTTCTCTAAACTTCCTAAACGAATAAACGACTAAACAACTAAACATCTGATATTATTTACCAATCCATTACTATTCAAAAATTAACCAATCCCTAAACCTTATTCTCTGAACACTTAAAGTATATTTGCCAAAAACTAAAAACACTATGCCATTCACTTTACCCGCTTTGCCATATGCACATGATGCTTTAGAGCCACATATTGATACGCTTACCATGCAAATTCATCATGGCAAGCACCATCAGGCTTATATCGACAACTTGAACAAAGCTATTGCCGGAACTCCTAATGAAGGAAAGTCAATCGAAGAACTTGTAGCGGCTGCAGGATATATTTCTCCTGCTGTACGTAACAACGGTGGCGGGCATTGGAATCATACATTTTTCTGGGAAAGCCTTGCGCCAGATGCTGGTGGAAAGCCAGAGGGCGCACTTGCGGCTGCCATCGATGCTGCATTCGGATCATTTGATGCATTTAAGGAAAAGTTCAACAATGCCGGTATGACACGTTTCGGAAGTGGCTGGGCCTGGTTGATCATCAGGGATGGGGCACTTGAAATTTGTTCAACTCCCAATCAGGACAATCCGCTGATGGATGTTGCTGAAATTAAAGGAACGCCAATTCTCGGTGCAGACGTATGGGAACACGCATATTACCTGAAATATCAGAACAGGCGGGCCGACTATCTGAATTCTTTCTGGGCGGTAGTGAACTGGAAAAAAATAGCTGAGCGTTTTCAAGCAGGATCATAACCACTGCCACCCCAAGGGTGACAGCTGGAAATTCTTTTAAGGGCCTTACCAAGGCCCTTAATTATTCCATACTTTCTCAAGGCGTCCATAGCATATTGTGAACAAGTGGGCGTGTATCTGCACTTTGGTCCGATCCATGGTGAGATCACTATGCGATATATTTTTATCACAAGGATAAAGGGGAAGATCACAATTTCTCTCCAGGTGTTTTTTAGCGAACTCATCGTGCGTAAAGCTATTTAATCCTGTTCAAAACCACATGCAGATATGGGATTAGTACACTTAATTTCTGGTTAAAATGACTTGCGCATGCCAACAGCTGTGTTGAATTTTATCAAAACAGTTTTTCATGACAGAGCAATTTCATTTTAATTCCGTTCATCTACTGAACAAACAGATCAAGGATGAACTCATGGTGGTTCATCCCACCCAGCCCATTTCATCGTCAACTGGCCAAATGATACGGCAAAAGATCAGACTTCACGAAACTGTCTTTCCTTCTTGTGAGCTGTCGGATACTGCCATCAATGCTTATCTCGAGCGATGGTTGCTGTTGATGAGGTATCATCACATTCTGCTGGTGTTCAATGACGATCAGGACAGTGCTAGGGCCAGATACGACTTCATAACGTCAGTGATCTTTGATATGGTGCTGCCTCCACATCCCCCGGAAATGCAATTTTGCTTCGTATATGATAGTATCGCCGACAGGGGGTTGGTTGAAAATCCAGATCAGCTGATGCGACTGGTACTGGAACCCATTTTGAATAAAGACAAGATCTCTCGTTTTCACTGCATACATAAGCGTATCAGATTAAATACGTTTGACAATCTTTCCGAACCAGAACTCCACTACCTTATTGGCCGCTATCAGCAGCGATATGATTCCATTTCCAGCATATCGGTCACCTTATCCGATAAGAAATTGGTCAACAACAGGATTTTATTTTTCGGGAGACATGAAACTGGCTACTGCCTCGACACCTATTGTAACATCATCAGGGGTAAATGGGAAATTGAGCTGTTGCATGAAAATCATGACTGGAGAGTGGTGAACATTCAGATAGAGGGGGTGGAATTTTAACCTTTGACCCTTCGCCCCTTTATCTTAACTTAGCCCCTCGAAATAAATTCAGGTTTTGTCAAACGAAAGATCATTTTTTAAGCGTCTTAGAACTGCAGATGGCGAGGAATCGGAAATGAGCTTTATCGACCACCTCGAAATATTGCGTTGGCATATTGTTCGATCCGCATTGGCTATCGTCAGCAGTGCTATCTTGTTTTTCATTTTCATTGATGAGATCTTCGATCAGATCATCATGGGGCCAACCCGTAATGATTTTATATCTTATCGGGTTTTCTGCAAAATCAGTCATGTGTTAGGGATGGGCGACTCCTTATGTATGCCACCCATGAAGATGAACCTTCAGGTAACTTCCATCAGTGGAACATTCATGTCAAGTATCACGATCGCAATTTCTGGAGGAATACTTGTTGCCCTGCCTTATGTTTTTTGGGAGATATGGAAATTCATCAGGCCGGCACTTAAACCATCCGAACTTAAGTATACCAGTGGCATTATTTTTTGGGTGAGCATGTTCTTCTTTATTGGTGCAGCCTTTGGATATTTCATGCTTGCGCCTTTTACGTTTAACTTTCTTTCAAACTATACGATTGGAGCGATGGGTGCGATTGACTACAGGCCAACACTTACTGATTATCTCGACACCCTGATCGATATTACATTAGGAGCAGGAATTGCTTTTGAGTTACCGATGGCAACCTGGCTGCTGTCTAAACTTGGTATCATTACTCCCGGCTTCTTGCGAGAATACAGGAAATACGCATACGTGGTGTTGTTGGTGCTTGCTGCGATAATCACGCCATCGCCTGATTGGGGCTCACAATTGATTGTGGTCATTCCATTGGTGATGTTGTATGAGATCAGTATTTTCATCGCTGCAAGAATTCAAAAGAAGAGAGATGAGGAGTGGGAGTAAAAATGAAGTGCTAATTTAAATTAAATCATATCACATGAAACTTTCAATCGGCTCTGATCATGCAGGATTCAATTATAAAGAAGCTATCAAGGATCATTTGATCAAAGCCGGTCATGTGGTGGAAGATTGCGGTACTTTCAGCGAAGCTTCATGCGACTATCCCGATTATGCACATGCTGTAGCAAGATCGGTTGAAGAGAAAAAATCTGAAATGGGTGTTCTGATCTGCGGTTCAGCGAATGGTGTTTGTATTACGGCCAACAAGCATGCAGGCATTAGAGCTGCTTTGTGTTGGGAAAAAGAAATTGCGGTCCTTGCTCGTTCACACAATGATGCAAACGTTATATGCATTCCTGCACGTTTTGTCTCTGTTGATGCTGCATTGGAAATGGCGGATATATTTCTCGCAACTGCATTTGAAGGCGGAAGGCACGCAGCCCGCGTTGGTAAGATCTAGGAGTTCGACTTAACGCTTGAAACATTTTTTGATTTCGTTCAAAACAAACTTCAGTTCCTGGAAGATCAATTTGTTTTCAAATCGGATGATCTTTATGCCATCCGATGCAATAATAGCTTCTCTCCATTTATCTTTCCTTATTCCTTCCGGGGTGTAATGATGTTTGCCATCCAGTTCAATTCCAAGCTTTTCTTCTGGACAATAGAAGTCGAGAATAAAATTTCCTACACTATGCTGACGTCTGAATTTTCTGCCACCTAATTTTCTGTTTTTGATGGATAGCCATAGCCTGCATTCAGCATGGGTGGAGTTATTTCTAAGTTTTTTTCGAAAAGTTTTCAGCTCTTTTTTGTTGTGGATGATGGCAGTTATTTTTTGAATGAAAATAAGATCTGGGCAGGGTGGTTTTATGGGGAAAATAGCATGTTGGTGAAGTATTTTACTGGCCGGATTTACCGTGAAAAAACTCGCGAAAAATCAACTTGCTTGAGGTGGTGGTGGACCTCCCCGTCATGATTTCAAATCGTAAACGATTTGAAATCATGACACCCCCTCCTAGCAGGAGGGGATGATTTTGGAGCTAGCATGATTAAACTCAACTGGCTTTTATGAAAACAGGTAAAATTCTTGTGAACAGATCTGTTACAGAAGTCTAGAGGGTTTTATTTAGTGAACAGCTAAGTAGTAGAACCTATAAATTTCCCTCCTCCTAGGAGGGGTGTCATTTATATAAAAACGCGATGCGATTTGATATAAATGACGGGGCGGTCGGTGCAACCCCACCTCAACTAAATTAATTTTTCGCGAGTTTTTCAAGGGGAGTTCCACTTTTTTTTTTCTATTTTAAAATACAAAAC
>JBKCFW010000015.1:0-4283 GCA_046303675.1 bacterium | reverse complement strand
AAAATTCAAGCTTGACGGACATGCGATCCATGGAATACTTTATGATGCACAACATGAAGTAATGATCGCTGAAGCATCGGCGTTCATGGCTGAGTGTAAATTATTGTATCGCTACAAAGGAACAGATCCAGGTTTTCCTTTCGCTTTTGATATGAACATCCGGTACAGGCTTGAGGGAGCTAACCGGCTTACTGTCATCACCACCGTGCATAACCGCAGCGGACAAACCATTCCCATTTGTGATGGTTGGCATCCTTATTTTAAATTAGGTGACAGCATTGATTCAGCCAGCTTACAATTCAATTCAAAAAAAGAGTTGGAGTTCAACAAAGACCTTATGCCAACGGGTAAGGTCATCAACAATAAAAAATGGTTTAGGGGCGCTTCATTGAAGGATGTTAAGCTCGACAATATATTTCTTATTGATCAGCAACAACCTATGCCTCATTGTATATTGTCTGATGAGACCATGAAACTCGCCATTTATTTTTATCCTGATGAAGCCTATCCTTATCTGCTGATTTATACTCCGGATGATCGTAAAAGTATTGCCATTGAAAACCATAGCGCACCTCCGGATGCGTTCAATAATAAAATTGGGTTGATAGAATTGGGTCCGGAGGATAGTAAAGCATTTACGATCAAATACAGGATCGCACCAATAGACCCGACAGCGAAGTCCGGGAAACGGAATTGGTTTGATAAGCTTTTTTCAAAAGCTTGACTGGTTGCACGTATTGGTGATCATTTGCAAAACACAGGCCGTCTTCTTCTTACTATGAGTAAAGATCGTTGTATCAAGGGTTAATTACTTATGTGCAATAAAGACTGGTATTTTGTGGATTTCAATCACTTCAGCCAAAAAACTTTTCTTGAATAAATTGGACAGCTCACTTCTTCCATACGCACCCGAAACCAGCAGGTATCCCCTCTGATCAGAGATCCATTTGGCAAAAGACCTATCTGATATTGAAGGCAGGACTTCAATGGTGAGGTTAGAGAAGTGTTTTGAGGCCAACTCTTCGATCAATTCCTGATGAGGCAATGGTTCATCTTCTTCTTCCAAGGTCAACAGCTTTGTTTCCCATTGATAGAATTGGGGGAATAGATAGGTGAATTGTTTGATCGCGAATACCGAATCAGATTTGCCATCATAAGACAATAATATTCTGGTTGGCAGTTCATACGATTCAGGAACGATTAGGACCGGACACTCCGTTTGCCTCAATATTTTTTTCAGATATTCATTGGGTTGATCCTTGCCAACATTATCGTAAAAAAGTTCTCCGCTAAGGATCATTAGATCGGCAAATCGGGTCTCTGTTTGCAATTCCTGTAGAGCGAACAAGTCGGTATCCTTATGGCTCCTGAATTCTATCCCGGCATGAATACATTTGTTCTCGAATTTTTTCATATTCTCAGAGATCAACTCTTCATCCGTGTGGAAGGGCATTACTGTAATGGGTGAAGCTGAACCCATTCCACTGTATCCGATGACATCGCGGTAGTCGATCGGTTGCAAAAAAACACCTGTTACCATAATGGGGTCAAATTCATTCAAAAATGTAACCATCTGGAAAGCGCCGTCTGAAAAATGGTTGCCATCGAATACAAGAAGTATTTTTTTCATGTGCTTGTTGGTGTGATTAAAAAATAAGTTGTGCGGTATGCAGTCCCATTAAGTATGTCCTCAATGAGCCTAGAATATTGCTTTCTTTCTTATTTATATGCCGGTAAGCATTTGCAACGTGCTCTGATAACTTGTAACATATGTCAATCTCTTGTGGTGTGAGTTGATTGCGGTATTGTTTCACGAACGAGAGAAATTCCTCAAATGCTTCCTCTACATTTTCTCCTGCCTCTTCAGTCGTGTCAAAAGAAAACTGTGTGATCCATGCTTCGTTACTGCCAAATTGGTCGGCGTCAACTTCCTTGTGCAGCAATCGTTCAGCGATCTGCTTGCTTACCTCTTCTTTTTCCTCCTTTGAAATGGTATTGTCTGAAATAGCCATGGCATATAGGAGCTTCCCCAATTCTTTGTAAAACAGTGCTGTACTCATCGTGTTATTCTTTCTACAAATAACGTACTCTACAGAACTGTTTCAACTGACTCCTGTCATTGACTGGTGAAATATTTATCAATTTTAAAGATGAATCGTTGAACATAAGATGGCATTGTCTGTTTTTGAATGAGGACATTTGTTTAACTTTACAGCGATGGTAGCCCTATACTTTTTATTGATCGTTCTTGGAGTTTTTTTGTTGATGGAAGGTATCACATGGTGTACGCATCGCTGGGTGATGCATGGGTTCCTCTGGTATTTACACAAGGATCACCATCAGGTGGAGCCTGGATTTTTCGAAAAAAATGACGCATTCTTTGTCATTTTTGCGATTCCTAGCATGTTGTGCATCATGTATGGATCCGAGCCTGGCATGTGGTGGTTGCAAGCGATCGGCTTTGGTATCATGGCCTATGGCTTTGCTTACTTTTTAGTTCATGATGTGATCATTCATCAGCGTTTCAAATGGTTTTCCCGTAGTAACAATACATACATCCGCGCTATTCGTTGGGCGCATAAGATGCATCACAAGCATCTGGATAAACATCAGGGTGAAAGCTTTGGCATGCTTTATGTACACAAAAAATACTGGGAGAAAGTGCTTCGCGATAAACAGCTGATGAAAGGCAAGAAGGTTGAGTATGCACCAGAATCCTGAATACGACTATATCGTTACTGGTGGAGGATGCGCCGGACTAAGTTTCATTTTACATGTACTGAATGAGCCTGCTTTGCATGATAAACGTATCATGTTGATTGAGCAGGATGACAAAAATTTGAATGACCGCACCTGGTGTTTCTGGGAGCATTCCGATGGTATTTTTCAGTCGGTTGTTTCAAAAGAATGGAACGCAGCATGGTTTCATGCAAAGGGATATTCATCATTGAAAAAACTTCATCCCTATAAGTACAAGATGATCCGTGGGATTGATTTTTATGAACATTGCTACAACATCATACAATCTTCGGGTCGGGTTGAATTGCGTCATGAAAAGGTAATCTCAATTGAAAATATTGATAATGCAGTTTCAGTAGTTACTGATGGATCAGTTTATACAGCATCTTTTGCTTTCAACAGTATTCTGTTTACCCCGCCTGTATTGCGCAAGACAAATTATTATCTTCTACAGCATTTCAAAGGCTGGGTCATTGAAACTGAAGAAAGCTGCTTCAATACCGAACAGGCAACATTGATGGATTTTCGGGTGGGTCAGGATGCGGGAACAACTTTTGTATATGTGATGCCCTTTTCGGAAAAGACCGCCCTGGTTGAGTATACATTGTTCAGTCACGAGCAGCTCACAGATGAAGCGTACAATGAAGGACTCAGTCATTATATCTCCACATTTCTTGGCATAAAATCTTACCGTATCAGGGAAGAGGAATTTGGTATCATACCCATGACTGATTTTGATTTTCCAAAGTCGAACGGACGCATCATCAATATTGGAACAGCAGGTGGACAGACCAAACCTTCGAGTGGGTATACGTTTAAATTTATTCAAAAGCATGTTGCAGCATTGGTCAATGAATTGAAACAAAGCGGCAGACCATATATCAAACAAGGGTTGCTTATAAAAAGATTCATGTGGTATGACAAAGTCTTGTTGCACATGCTCCACTACAAAAAAATGCCCGGAGCCAGAATTTTTTCTTTGTTGTTCAAGCGCAACAGGATCGGGAGAATATTCAAGTTTCTTGACAACGAAACATCGATCTTCGATGAGCTATATCTGCTCAACACACTCCCGCAACTTCCCTTTATGAAGGCAGGGTTCAGAGAGTTGACCAAATAGAATCCTCTCCCGCGTTTTAATTTTGTATTACCCTTGTCCCCTGTCCCTGCCTACCGGCAGGCAGGCCTTGTCCCTGGTCCCCTGCCTACCGGCAGGCAGGCCCTGTCCCTTGCGGCATAGGGTATGCTATTGCAGCCTATCAGTATTTTATTATTGATTCGCCAGGAATGAATTCTACATGTAAATAGGCACCAACTGCATTCGCGTCTGTAACAATTTGTGGAATCCCATTTATCACATCAAGTGATTGTTTGTGGATATGGCCAGCGAGTATTCCAATTAGATTCGTTGATGAGAAAACCTGTTTATAAAATTTCATTGTTGTAATACTGTGTCCTGTCTCAGGCCATCTTTCTCGCTTTTCCAATTCAAAATTATTGTCTGTTGCTGCACCCCATTGCGGATGTCCACATCCAAAGCCAAC
>JBKCFW010000014.1:0-6765 GCA_046303675.1 bacterium | reverse complement strand
CTGATAACAGATGCTGAAAATGAATGTATGAGATTCAAGGTTGTACCAGATCTTTCCTTCTTTTTTAAAAAACCTGTAATCATTGATTACATCCAAAATATGCCGGTGCTTTCTTTGCGTGGTGATCCGTTAGAAGATCTTGGAAATCGAATCAAAAAACGTGTACTAGACATCACAGTGAGTTCCATGGTAGTTGTATTTATTTTAACCTGGTTAGTTCCTTTGATTGGACTATTGATCAAGCTTGAGTCTCGAGGTCCTATTTTATTTTCTCAATTGCGAACTGGAAGAAACAACAAGCCATTTCGATGTTTGAAATTCAGGAGTATGTTCGTTAATGGCGAATCTGACATGAAGTCTGCGACTCGCAATGACTCGAGAGTTACACGTATCGGTGCAATTCTTAGGAAAAGCAGTCTTGATGAATTCCCCCAGTTTTGGAATGTGCTTTGCGGGGAAATGAGTTTGGTCGGGCCAAGACCACATATGGTAAAGCATACATCTGATTTTTCAAAAATGGTTGATCATTACATGATCAGACAATTTTTAAAGCCTGGTATTACCGGATGGGCCCAGATCAACAGTTTTCGAGGAGAGATTATTGATCCTATACAAATAAAGCGAAGGGTTGCCAGTGATCTCTGGTATTTGGAGCATTGGAATATTTGGCTCGATCTTCGAATAATATTTTTGACAGTCTATCAGATATTTACCGAAAATGATCATGTATATTAAAATAAGGACCATGATCTTTTTCATGGTCCTTATTTATTATTCAGATGTAATTTAAAGTTTGATCAATTTAGTTGTATATAATTTGTTACTCATGTAAGCCTTCAGAAAATAACTCCCAGGTGTAAAATTCTGACCAAATGTGAAATTCATATTTGTGCTACCGGATGCCATGAACTTAACATTCCCTTGCAGATCGACAACCTGAATATTTACACTAATGTTTTTATATTTTTTTGAAAATGTTGCCGTGAAGAAGCTACTGCTTGGGTTTGGATAAACCTTGATCTCATTGGTAACAGTTATCGTCGTGCTGGAGATCCCTGGCTCTGTGACTGAGACAGTCTGATTTGCTATACAGCCATTATTATCTCTCACGCCAAGGGTATATGTCCCGGCAGTGATGTTGGAGAACAGATTAGATGATTGGTAAATTCCATTATTAATGTTGAACATGTATGGCCAAACACCACCGATTCCTGCAACAGTGATGGAAGTGGCTCCTCCATAGCTGCTGATGCTACCTACAGTTGGAACAACACTCAATGGAGTAGGCTGAGTTATTGTCACAGAAATACTGTCTTTTTGCCCTTTTGCATCATTGACAATATATTTATAGCTTCCGGCTCCAACGTTGAATGTTCCTGTTCCTGTGTAAGGTGAAGTGCCACCAGTAGCTGATATAGTGATATCAGTTTTCCCTCCATAGCATCTTATAGTTCCTGTTGTAGCAGTTACCGCCAATGAACTGGGTTGAGTAATAGAGACAGTTTGTGTTGCTGTACATCCATTGTTGTCTTTAACACCTAAAGTATGTGTTCCGGCTGTAACATTTGAAAAAAGGTTCGATGACTGATAGACACCATTATTGATATTGAAAGTATAAGGCCAAACTCCTCCTATCCCCGCAACGGTAATGCTAGTTGTTCCTCCATATGTGGTTATAGTACCTGTTGTGGGAACAACACTTAGGGCAGTTGGCTGTGTCAAGATCACGGTTGCACTATCTTTTACACCTTTTGCATCAGTTACAATGTACTTATAGGTTCCCGCTGTTACGTTGAAATTACCAGTACCTGCGTATGGCGAAGTTCCACCTGTTGCTGTTATAGTAACATCTGTTTTACCACCATAACAAGATATGGTTCCTTTTGTAACCCCAATAGCTAAAGTCGTAGGTTGTGTAATTGAAACAGTTTGAGTTGATGTACAGCCATTATTATCTTTAACACCTACAATGTGTGTCCCCGCCTGAATGTTCGAAAAAAGGTTTGATGATTGGTACACACCATTATTAATATTGAAAGTATAAGGCGATACCCCACCGATGCCTGCAACTGTGATGGATGTGCTTCCTCCGTAAGCGCTGATGCTACCTGCTGTTGGGACTATGCTTAGCGCAGTTGGTTGAGTTACTGTGACTGAAATACTATCTTTTATGCCCTTCGCATCACTGACAATGTATTTATAGTTACCAGCTCCGACATTAAATGTGCCAGTTCCTGTGTAGGGCGAGGTTCCTCCGGTTGCAGATATGATAATATCCGTCTTGCCTCCATAGCATGAAATGGTCCCTTTTGAGGCACTGATCGAAAGTGATGAAGGCAAGCTTGTTGTGTATTCGAGAATACCTGCGTCAGGATTACCATTGATTTGATTGCCATTAAAATCTTTATTTATCCCTACTGCTGTTCCAAAATTTATTGCGGGACTTGAAGAGTTTAATGAGAAGTTCCATTGATCAGGAGTGCCTGTCATACTTGTAAATAAATTGGCACTGGCACTTTGGAGCTCTGTGGCATCAGGCGTGATTCCTAAAGTGCCACTTGTCATGCGATAGATATTATTTGTGTGAATCATCTGACCTGTATTGAACTTACTGCTCGCAACGTTTACCCCTGATGACAACCAGAAAATATTATTCTTTACTACAACCATACCGGGATTTCCTGTTCCAGCCATCCAGAATAAGACACTTGGTTTAGCATATTGCTTGACCGTTTCTACTACAGTGTTATTATAGTACTGCAAATTATTTACAGTAACGCTGAAAGTTGCCCCATTTTGGTATACTCCAAGTATACCGCAGTTAATTACTTTGTTGTAAGCAATTATATTGTTTGATGCACTGCCATTTGTACTGCTTCCAATTTCAATAAACCCGTTGCAATTAATTGCTGTGTTGTACATGATCTTGTTATCATTCATTGTGCCACCAAAAAACTCAACTGCGCCGCCATCAAATCCGTAGTCGTAGCTTAAGCCCCAACACTCTTCAAAACGATTGTTTGTGACCATATTGTTAGAGCTTCCCACAACCATAGGGTTTGCACCATAGTCGTCGTCACCACCAACAGTGTTTCTAACCATTCTAAGATTATGAATATAGTTTCCTGTTACCAAGGTGTTATTCGAGCCACCTGTTATTTCAATTGCTACTCCAACCAATGATATGTCTGAATTTTTTATAGTACAGCTTGGAGAATTATCAACAATTATTGCGTAGCTGATTTTTGCCTGGATAGAATGATCTGTTTGACTGATTGTCTTGTCTGTGATTTTTATTCCGTCAATCACAACATACTGTTTGCCGTAAAATGTGATTACACCACTTACCGTGTTGGTGAATTCAGGCAAATCGCCTGTGCCATAATTGGTATACACTATTGGATTACTTGCCGTACCTGATTTGGCTATATTAAGTTTGCCCACATAGGTTTGCCCGCGTTTAAAAAGAACAGTGTCGCCTGGCAATAAGACTGAAGATCCGGTATTTACCTGAGCAATGGTTTTCCACGGACTCGTTAATGATCCATTTGCTGTTGATGAAGTTGAAGAAGGATCAACATAATATTTCGTTGCAAATACATCGCTTTTCTGTAATGAAAAAATCAAAAAGAAAAGAATACCTGCCAGCACACTGCTACTTTTCATAGACGTCATTTTAATTGGTGTTAATAAATGATGGATTAAGTGTTTTTCTGAATTCATTGTGCAAATATGTTTCCATTTGTCATGATGAAAATCATTGGCAATGTTCCTTTAACAATAGTTTCAGGGTATTTGAAGAAAAAATAACAATGATGAAAATCTGATTACAGATGACCACTATCATCTGGTTACGTATAAATTCTCATGTTAAGTGATACTACGTATATATCATTTTTATCCGATCTGAAATTTCATATAAACAGACATGTCTTTTTTCTGTGTTTAATTATTTAATCCAATAAAAACATGATGTGGAGCGTATGATCAAAATAAAAAAGAATGACTTTGCACATCTACTTCTACATAGTATAATCATAAAATACGATCAACAATGAGAAACATTAAGCATGGCTTTTTAAGGGTACAATTCGGTGTTAACATTTTTTCTGATAAACAACATCGAGTGTCAGCATGCTCCCGGCTGCTGATCATGTTCTTTTTTATTTTTATTTCCTTTAAGGGCTTTTCAAAAAATTATTATGTAGATCCATTCTCACAATCTTTAAATGCTGTTGGCACTGAAGAAAGTCCATGGACAACACTTGATCAGGCTTCAATCGCTTCTTCACAGTTTCTGCCAGGAGATACTATTTTTTTTAAACGCGACAGGGTCTATACCGGGAAATTGAACATTTTATGTTCAGGCAATCAATCTTCTCCGATTGTTTTTACTTCGTATGGTTCAGGCCAGTTGCCTGAATTTGACAATACGCTTACCCATATCATTAAACTTAGTAACAACCAATATATTGTTATCGACGGATTAAAGATCATTGATAGATCGGTGCATGCAACTGATCATTCAAAGCTTGCGAATACTACGTATGCGATCGTTCTGGAGAACTCCCCAAATTGCACTATAAAAAATTGTGATATTTCTCTTGTTGGAATTGGAATTTCAATCAGCGGAAATTCCATAGGAAGTAGTGTGCATGATAATAGAATTTACAACCTTCGTATGTTAAGAAATACACCTGGGGGTACTGATGATTTTGGTGCAACTGCTATTGTATTGGCTAGCTCTAACATATCCGTAACAAACAATCATTTTGAGGATTGCTGGGGCACTAGTTATGATTACCTGTATGAGGGGGGTACAGTGGAATTGTTTGGAGACAGAGTTAGTAACAATTTAATTGCATACAATACTGCAATAAATAATAATGGATTTGTGAAAGTCGGCAGCATATCAAATGGGTTCTCCACTGATAATATGATCGCATATAATCAAGTAATCAATTGTGGGTATTTAGCAATTCTCCAGGATACAGGGTTGTATCGAACGAGAATTAAAAACATTCAATTTTATAATAACAATATTGTTGAAACAATTCAACAACTCAGAAAACCCACTGCTGTATTTTGGATGCCTGGAGAAGGGGTTGCAGAGATGATCGTAGCAAAAAATAATATTTTTTGGTTATCATCCGGGATAAATGTAGCAAGCACTAAGTTTGATAAGGGGCAGATGATTCACACTAATAATATTTATCGATTGTCAAAAGGGATCGTAGGACTATCTCTTCATAGTACAGAATTTTATAGTCCTCTTTCACAGCTTTTCGCCAATATAACTGGCGATCCAACAGCATGGAACTACAAACTTACACGCGGATCTGCTGCTATTGACTTTGGTACTCCTGTAGGTTTCAATCATGATTTTGATGGCGTCGGGATCTTTGATCGTCCGGATGTGGGCGTCTTTGAATATGATTCACCTATAATCATGGCTACTATTCAAGGGGGTAAATGTTATGGCGACTCCGCCCATGTTATTATTCAGGCAAAGGGAGGTGTTCCTCCATACATTGGAACGGGAAATTTCTCTGTCCTTCCTGGTATAAAAAATTTCTCTGTGACTGATACCAGAGGGAAAAAAGACAGTGTAAAGATTGCAATAGAAGAAATTCCAACAATCACGGTTACTGCATCAATTACTCCTGTAAGTACTGTTTCTGCAACTTCAACAATAAATGCAACAGCAAGTGGCGGTACGCCACCATATCAATACCAACTTGATGGATCCGCCTTTCAGCCTTCCGCTCTCTTTACCGGGATCATACCTGGGTCTTATGCATTGAATGTTAAGGATGTAAATGGATGCCTGGCCAGTAGATCTGTTGAAATTTTACCATACGAAAAATTGAATTTCTCTCCAGAAGATGGCTCTAAATTCAAGGTTTTCCCTAACCCCAGCAATTATTATTTTACGTTAAATAACCTCGTCTATAATTCTAATTCAAGCATACAACTTGAAGTGTATAATATGAAAGGCGTATTGGTTTATTCTACATCAGCCAGATTCAGTGACCTTATCACTTTTGGACATTATTTACCTCAGGGGACATACACCATTAGGGTACAGATCGATTCTTTTGTTCAAAGTTTGTCTGTCGTAAAGCTATAATAATTAACCTCTTTATCAGCTGGTCTTGATTTGAAGTATGTCATTGTTGTAGTAAATTAGCCACTTGCCTTTTTGGAAGTGGCTAATTTATGATAGTTCCACCTTTGGGCATTTAATGATGTTTCCTGGACAGAAATTTGTTTAATTTTATAAAAATTACTTGAATGTCTGCCAGATCCTCCAAAAGCACCAGTCAACAAGCACCTCCCAGGGAGAACACTATTCAAACAAAGCTTGTACCTGATGCCGGAATATTTTTTATATCACTCTATTTGCTGCTGCATTTTATTCCCAATTTTGGCAGCGTAGATGTTATTGGTTCTCAATGGCTCGCACTCAGTTTACTGAACCTCTTGGTTGTTGGATTTATTTTGGTCAGAAGAGATCATTATCTTTCTGCAATTGGCCAACTGATTTCAGCATCCATTTCTATTGTTTATTTTTTGTTGCTATGTTGGGCCGCCGCCTCTTATTTTTATGCGATTAACCCAACCGAAGTATTGGTCAATTTTGCTCGTCTTTTCAATACCGCTGTCGTTTTTTTTAATATTTGTGTTTTTCAGTTGAAGAACTGACATTATTTTATAAAAGCCACTTACAGTTTTGTGTTTTTTGTTTTTTTTTTGGCACTAAGT
>JBKCFW010000013.1:0-2811 GCA_046303675.1 bacterium | reverse complement strand
ATCACATCCATTTATGAAGCTTGCCTGGTGGAAAATAAGCGCAATGATTTTGTTAGTATATGCTGTAGTAGGCGGATTGCTGCTCCCTGTTCCTGAACTTACTCAATTAGGTGAGACCATCAGGAACTTATATTATCATGTTTGCATGTGGTTTGCCATGATGATATTGTACACCATTTCCATCATTCAAAGTATAAAATATCTAAGAACCGGAGATTTGCGCCATGATATCAAGGCGATGTCGTATGCAGGCGTCGGAACGTATATGGGGCTGCTGGGTTATGCGACAGGTGCAATATGGGCAAGTTATACTTGGGCTGATCCAAATAATCCTGCGTATGCATCTTTTGGCTCTATCATGAGAGAGCCAAAACTGATTGGTGCTGCAATTGCTCTACTCATATACGGTGCCTACTTTATATTAAGAAGTTCTGTCACGGATCTCGACCAAAGAGCGCGGGTCAGCTCCGTATACAACATATTTGCCTATGCAATGTTGTTCCCGTCGATTTGGATCATCCCCCGTTTACTTCCAAGTCTGCACCCTGGACAGGAAGGAAATCCAGCCCTCAATTTTAACGATATTGATGCGAGGATGAGAATGGTTTTTTATCCGGCTGTTTTGGGATGGACTTTACTCGGAGCTTGGATTTCAACCCTGATCATCAGATATAAGTTTATTGTAGAAAGAAAAATTGTCAACAATGAAAAGTAAATTCCTTACACTGCTTATGACACTTTGTTCGTTTGGTGCAAAAGCGCAAAATATCAGCACAGAAAATGATGCCACTGCGAGTGTCATGAGAAGCAATGGTAAAATTTATGTGGTGGTCGCGGTATTGCTCACGATATTGATCGGACTGTTTGCCTATATCATCCGTATTGACAGAAAGATATCTAAGTTGGAGAAAGAGTAACCTCCTATCCCCTGCACATAAACATTTTCCTTCACTTTATAAATATGAAGCTATGAATCAGGAATACAGCTTTTTTGATGCAGTATGTAAAAGTTTCGATAAGGCGGCAAAGTACACAACATTTGACGCTGGGATCCTTGAGCAGATCAAGCAATGTAACAGCGTACTCAGGATACATTTCCCGGTAAAGATCAAAGACAAGGTTGAAGTGATCAAAGCCTACAGGGTTCAACATTCACATCACAAACTACCCTGCAAGGGAGGGATCAGGTTCAGTGAGATGGTAAATCTGGATGAGGTCATGGCTTTATCTGCCTTGATGACTTATAAATGTGCGATCGTCAACGTTCCGTTCGGAGGTGCCAAGGGCGGCATTTCCATCGATCCAAAAAAATATGACGTATACGATCTTGAACGCATCACAAGAAGGTATACCAGTGAACTCGTCAAGAAAAAATTTATTGGTCCGGGGGAAGATGTACCTGCACCCGATTATGGAACAGGAGAGCGGGAGATGTCTTGGATCCTTGATACCTACATCGCCTTACATCCGGGAGAAGTTGATGCATTGGGCTGTGTTACCGGCAAGCCTATAACGCAAGGTGGAGTAAGAGGAAGAAAGGAAGCTACGGGACTCGGAGTATTTTTTGGAATTCGTGAAGTGTGCAACAATGAAGAAGTGATGAAAAAAGTGGGATTGAGCAAAGGCATTGAGGGTAAAAAAGTGATTGTACAAGGACTCGGGAATGTTGGATATCATGCAGCCAAATTTTTTCAGGAAGGAGGCGCATTGATTGTGGGCCTCGCTGAATATGAAGGATCCATCTATAATGAAAACGGAATTGATGTGGAAGCGGTTGTTCAGCACAGAAAGAAAACAGGCTCTATCCTGGATTTTCCAGGTGCAAAGAATTTTGCAAAAAATACGGATGCACTTGAAGCGGAGTGCGACATTCTGATACCTGCTGCATTGGAAAACGTGATCAATAAAGACAATGCCGGAAATATCAAGGCAAAGATCGTAGGGGAAGCTGCAAACGGTCCGCTGACACCTGAAGCAGATGAGATCCTGATCAGTAAGAACATACTTGTTGTTCCTGACATGTATTTGAATGCTGGAGGTGTTACGGTATCTTATTTTGAGTGGCTTAAAAACCTCAGCCATGTCTCTTATGGCAGAATGGAAAGAAGGTTTACTGAAAATCAGAATGCAAATATTCTTTCACAGATAGAGCAGATGACCGGCAACAAGGTAACGGAGGAGCAGAGAAAGATCATCGTACATGGTCCGGATGAAATTGATCTGGTAAGAAGTGGACTGGAAGACACCATGATCAAGGCCACGAATGAAATTTTAGATTGCTGGCACAAATTCCCTGAGATACCAGATATGAGAACTGCCGCTTTTGTTGTGGCAATCAATAAGGTGGGGAATAGCTATTTGGAGTTGGGGATTTTTCCATAATACATGAGGGACGAGGGACAAGGGACGAGGGACGAGGGACGAGGGACGAGGGACGAGGGACGAGGGACGAGGGACGAGGGACGAGGAAAACAGCCAATTTAATCAACTATCACTTTGTCGCACATTACACCTTTTTCATATTTCGATAAGAAATCATCCATACTTTGCAGGTATGATCTTGCTTGATTTTCCAGAACCGTACTTTAAAACAAGGCAGGAGGGAGATAGACCATCCATTTTTGATGCCATCAGGCAAAGATGGGTTAGCCTTACGCCTGAGGAGTGGGTTCGCCAAAATATAATACAATGGCTTCTTTTAAGGCATGGGCTGCCGAAGGCTGCCATCTCAGTCGAAAAGGAAATCAGGTTAGGCAGTATGTCAAAGCGTTTTGATCTGCTCATCTATGACCGAGAAACAAGGCCTTGGAT
>JBKCFW010000012.1:0-2914 GCA_046303675.1 bacterium | reverse complement strand
ATCGGACGATGCCATGTTAAATGTAAAAAATCCACTGATGCCCAATTGAAAGCCTTTGAATCTTGCAGTTTCAAATTTTATACCGCCACCTCCAGCATGGGCATGGTAGTCCGATAAACCAGTTTGATTATCTGTGGCCATAAAAAAGTAACGAAGATGGCCGTTGACGCTTCCATTCTTAAATGCGTAGAGCAAGGAGTTGGAGTCAATTTCCAGCTTCTCCTTGTCTTTCCAGATGGAGGGCTTCTCTCCCAGCTCTTGATGTTGTCCGCTAACCTGAAGAGAAGTATATAATAATAGGGTCGCTAAAGAAAGTTTTTTTACTGATAGCATTTCTTTTCTCATTTCACCTCTTCAAAGCTCACCTCTTGTGTTGATTTATTTTTTTTACTTGAAATGTTATTTGTACTACAGCCACTTGCTCCACAGCATCCTGTATTGGTGAGTCCCATAATTAAAATGAGAGCTCCGGCCCAACCCATTGTATTATCGTGTTTACTTATCGCATAAATGATAGCAGCTAATCCAATACCCACCCTAAATATTCTTGCTCCGTTCCAGTTAGTGGTTAACAGCTGTTTCATTCTTATAATTTATGATCAAGTACATTCCACGCACCCCCGTTATAACATTCTATTCCTGCATTTTCCAGCATTGATTGTGCCATGCCACTTCTGTTGCCGCTTCTGCAACAGGTGATCACGACTTTATTTTTATTTTTTAACTCCGTAATTTTTGAGCGTATTTCATCAAGGGGAATATTGATTGAACCTTTTATGTGTCCACTATTGAATTCTCCTTTTGTTCTCACGTCAACAATGATCGCACCTTCTTTTACCAGTGTTGCATAGTCTGCATCAGGAGCAGATGAAAAAAGATTTTTAAACATGTTAAGCATATAAAGATTTTAATTGTTAAAGAATAGAGAAGTGTGAGAGTTTGCTCTCACACTTCCGTTCATTATGAAACTACTGGGTTACCTAGATTCACCCACTCGTTCATGCTTGCAGAGTAATTCAGCACATTGGTATATCCTTCTTTTGCAAGTAAAGAATATCCAATGGTTGCACGATCGCCACCTTGACAGTGAATTACAACTTTTTTGTCTTTGCTCACTTTATCAAGGTTGTTAAGGAGTGTTCCTACAAAAACATGGTCTGCGCCCTTGACATGGCCGCTCTTGTATTCAGTTGAACCCCTTAAGTCAACGACTTGTACATTTGGTTCATTTAATATTGTTTTAAACTCTTCAATATTGATCACTGGCACCTTGTCAAGTTTTCCACCGGCATTCGTATAGGATGCAGTAGATGCAACATATCCCATGATATTATCTAGTCCAATACGCATGAGTTTGCGGGTTAGGTCGTCAAGCTGACTTTCATCAGCCAGCAACATGAATGGTTCTTCATATGTGAGATACCATCCAGCCCATGTGGCAAATGAGTTGTTGCCTTGGATGTTAATACTGCCTGGGATAAATCCTTCTGCGAATTCGGATTTATTTCTTGCATCAATGAGTTTTATGCCTTTGCCCATGGCTTCCATCATTTCATCATTACTCAATTGCTTAAGCTTTGGAACCTCAGTAAGGAGTTTGCGGTCTACCTTGTTGAGTTTCTTCATCATGGCAAAGTACTTTGGAGGTTCAGGCTGATCTTCCAGAAGAAATTTTATAAAGCCATTTTCATCATTTGCAAAACGAAAAGCCCAGTTGCGCACTTTTTCATATCCTACTGTAGTGCTTGGTACTGCGCCAAGGGCTTTCCCACATGCAGAGCCCGCACCATGACCAGGCCATACTTGAATATAGTCGGGCAGTTTATTGAACTTGTTGATTGATTTATACATCTCATGTGCACCTGCATCCATGGTGCCGGTCATGCCAGCAGCTTTTTCAAGAAGATCAGGACGCCCAATATCGCCAACAAAGACAAAGTCGCCAGTAAAGAACATCACAGGTTCCGGACTTGCAGGTGTATCTGTAAGCAGGAAGCTAATGCTTTCAGGTGTGTGTCCGGGAGTGTGTACCACATCAAACTTAAGGTTACCCATCATAAAGCTGTCGCCATCTTTCAATCCCACGTGGTCAAATTCATATTCCCATCCTGGTCCGCCTTCATCCGAAAGATAAAGTTTAGCACCGGTCAGTGCAGCAAGCTCACGTGATCCAGCCAGGAAGTCAGCATGAATATGCGTCTCCATGATATGCGTGATCTTCATGTTATTTTGTTTCGCGATCTCGAGGTAGGTGTCTACATCACGCTTCGCATCAATAACAGCAGCTACACCTGCTTTTTGACAGCCAATAAAATAACTTGCTTGTGCCAGGGTCTTGTCATAAACGTGTTGAAAGAACATAGTATTTAGGTTTAACTGTTAAATTAAATATTTAGGCAGTGAAGAAAATTTCTTTGATCAGTATATAGAGTCCCATTACAAGTACAAACCAACCGAACCCCTTTTTCAGACTCGCTGCTGATATTTTTTTGCTAAAGCTGTTTCCGATAAAGATTCCGATGATAGCAAGTGCAGTAACTGATAACAACAATGTCCAATCCATTGTTTGTTTTCCAAGGTCACCCGTAAATCCAATCAGCGATTTTGCTGCAATGATCAGCAATGATGTTCCTATTGCTTGTTTCATTGGCAGTTTGCTGAAAATAACAAGCGCGGGGATGATGAGAAAACCTCCTCCTGCACCAACCAATCCGGTGAGCGTTCCAACAACCAGGCCTTCCAGCAGTATCATTGGATAATTAAATACTTGTTCCTCTTCACTGTCGTTTTGATTTTTATTTTAAAGGATCAATGATACAGATTCAAAAACCAAGAGTACTGCAAACACGACCAACAACAAAACACACTTGGTTTCTTCAAAATACCCAATATTAAGTATATGTTGTGGTATTTC
>JBKCFW010000011.1:0-7880 GCA_046303675.1 bacterium | reverse complement strand
GGGATCGGATGGATCTACGGCGGTATATCCGGCTGTTGAAATGGTATTTGATCCGGTACTCAATCTGCTCGACTATCAGATCTGTCCTGCAAATATTGATAAGACTACACTTGATGCTGCGCAACAAATGGCTATTGTTGTGGCAAAGAACTTGAATACAGCCGGACTGTTTGCCATCGAAATGTTTGTCGACAAACAGGGTAAGGTATGGGTGAACGAAACTGCCCCAAGGGTTCACAACTCAGGACACCACACAATAGAAGCACATTACAGTTCACAGTTTGATATGCTGTGGAGGATCATGCTCAACTATCCGCTGGGCAATACAGAAAAGATCAAGGCATCCGTAATGGTGAACCTGATTGGCGCAGAAGGATATTCTGGCGAGGCGGCCTATGAAGGAATAAATGAGGTACTGGCTAAACCTGATGTGTTCATTCATCTCTATGGGAAGAAAGATACGAAGCCTGGAAGAAAAATGGGACATGCCACTATTCTGAGCGACACAAAAGAGGAGTTGATACAGCAGGCGCATAATATTAAAAAAACATTGATCATTAAAGGTAATAAGCAACTTTAACCACAATCACATGCCTACAAAAACAAGCAACCCGAAAAGGAAACCGTTGGTGAGCATCATCATGGGAAGCGACAGCGATCTTACCGTTATGAATGCTGCAGCAGAACAACTCAAAGAATTTGGCATACCATTCGAACTGACCGTGGTATCAGCGCACAGAACACCAGAACGACTCATGAAGTTTGGATCAACTGCTGCTAAAAGAGGCATTAAAGTGATCATTGCAGGAGCGGGTGGAGCAGCACACCTGCCTGGCATGGTGGCTTCGATCACTACACTACCTGTAATTGGTGTACCGGTAAAATCATCGAATTCAATTGACGGATGGGACTCTGTCCTCTCAATACTTCAAATGCCGAATGGAATTCCAGTTGCAACAGTAGCTCTAAATGGTGCTAAAAATGCAGGCATCCTTGCCGCCTCAATACTATCAACGAGCAGCAAACCCATTGAAACTAAACTTAAGGCATTCAAAGAGAAAATGAGAAAAGAGGTGGTCAGTAAAGCGAAGAAGGTAAAGGGAATGGGATTTGAAAATTTATTCGACTAGAGACCGACCGCATCAGGGCTTATATTCATTGTTGAATTTATGTGCTTGATACGGGTCACTCAAAGAAAAAAACATGCGCAAAGAATTCTCGGAACTAAAGTCATCACCCTCATTGCTTGCAAAGTATATCGACCATTCCATTCTGCATCCAACAGCAACTGACAAAGATCTTGAGCAAGCATGTTCCATTGCAAAGAAATACAATACAGCGAGTATCTGTGTAAAACCCTATATGGTTGAAAAGGCCGTTGAGTTGCTTGAAGGAAGCACTGTAAAAATTTCTACTGTTATTGGATTCCCACATGGCAGTACTACCAGAGATCTTAAAGTCATTGAAACAATCGAAGCCTGCAGAAACGGTGCAAGTGAGATAGACATGGTCATTAACATTGGGAAAGTAATTGAAGGGGATTGGG
Organism: bacterium; assembly: GCA_046303675.1. GTDB lineage: Bacteria > Bacteroidota > Bacteroidia > Chitinophagales > Chitinophagaceae > Pollutibacter. Next base: position 6,334 of record JBKCFW010000011.1, on the reverse strand, counting down.
ATTATGTTGAAGAAGAGATCGGTCAAGTAATGGATGCAGCTTTAGAGCATAATGCTATCGTGAAAGTGATCTTTGAAAATGACTTTTTAAAAGACGAACATAAGATTAGACTCTGCCAGATCTGTTCATCCCTGCATGTTGCATTTGTAAAAACTTCTACAGGATTTGGTTTTGTAAAACAGCAAGATGGATCCTTCAATTCAACAGGCGCTACTATTATAGACATACAATTAATGAGAAAGAATTGTGATCCGCATGTTCAAATAAAAGCAGCAGGTGGATTACGAAATCTAAATGATGTACTCGCTGCCATTGAAGCAGGTGCAACGAGGATTGGAACTAGTGCTACTATTGCAATACTTGAGGAGTGTAAAGGATCTTCAAGTAAGTCCGAAAGCATAAGTGGAAATTATTAACGAAGCGGCACAATCAAGATCACTCTTCAACCACAATCATACCAAAATCCTGTTCAAGCGATCTTGAATGCTCCATGATCATGTTGATGAAGTCGTGTCCATACTTTGCATAGTAAGGCATGAAATTCTCAATCCGCTCCTGTAAATTTTTATTTGGAAACAACTCGTCCATTACCCGCCATATACGATTAAGATGCACTTGCTGCTTCTCTCTCTCAGCCTTGAGCATTTTCTTTTCAAGCGAGTGTATTTTCTTTAAATGAATAGCCTCAAGTGCCTGAACATGCTGCAATAATGTGTTATCAACGTCGCCAGCCTGTTGTTTGATGCTTGAAAATAATTTCTGACTCTCGCTAATTTGCAGCGTCAGTGAGATTTCTTTGCCGGACCATTGCTGTACAAGGGCATTGGCAAGCTTTGTTTCATCTTTAAAAAGATCTTCATCCGTTAATCCCAATTCTGTCATTCTGCTGGATTGACGCTGATCCATGATCAAAAAACTGTTGCGCAACACCAGTAACGGAAATGGCACCTTGTAGTGCTGGAATAGATCCTTGAGCTGCATCCAATAAGCAACCTCTGATCCTCCACCAACAAATAAAATATTGGGCAGGATAGTTTCCTGAAATAAACCTCTTAAAATTACATTTGGACTAAACCTCTCGGGGTGCTGATCCAACTCCTGAAGAATTTGCTCTTCTGTGAAGCGTATGGAAGTATCATCAACAATATATGAATTACCAAGTTTATCAATGCGATTACGAACATCATCACGCAGGTAAAATAGATTGATCTCCCGTGGATTAACTTGTAACTTATAATTGGCAGACAACCTTGTATTGGTGTCTGACACAATCCTGTAAGCAGTATTATGTAAGAGGTCATCACGAAAAACATCTTTCATCTTTTCTTTCAAAATGGCAGCATCAGGCTGCAACACCAGCAACCCAGCCTGTTTAAACAATTCATTCAACAAGATGAAAGTTCCCTGGGCTATATCATTACCCTTATGATAGGCCTTTCGCAAAATATTGATGAGTTCAGAGGCATGTGGGAAATGAGCCAATTCAGATTCAATCATACCAATAAGATCAATCAGCTGCTTATCCACTTTCATCCTTCCCACTGCACCTTTCTGTGCCGTATCCCATTGATATCGCTTTCCATTAAGTCTGAATGTTGACAATTCATCAATATCATTGTCCTCACTTCCAATGTAAAAAACCGGAACAAATTTATACTCAGGATATTCTTTCGAAAGAGATGAGGCCAGCACAACAGCATGGGCTGTCTTATAGATAAAATAGAGATAGCCGGAAAATATATTAGGCTGGTGAGCCGTACATACCGTAAACGTATTTTCATGTGCCAGCAGCGCAATATTCTCTTGTTGCTTTTCAGAAGGGTCAGCATGTTCGTAGGCTGACTGAAAGATCTGCTGTACACGAGCACGGTCTGTTGGGAAATTTTTTCGGGCACCTATTGCGGCAGCAATACCTTCCCTCGTTGTTGGATAAGAATAAAATTGTTCGAGATCGCCGTTACCTTTCAGATAATCTGTAACCAGACTGGAAAACAATCCGGTAGTTTGGTATGATATGAATCTTGCAGATGTTCTCACGACGGCAAATTACAGGTTTATAAACACTAATAAACAAAAAGAGTTCTCGTCCATCAATATCTCAACACCATCTGCTGATGAAAATCCATCTGACGATAAGTTATTTTTCAATTCTTCTGATTTTCTTTTCAATAGCCAATGTAAGTCTATAAAAACCTAGGTCAGTTAAATGACTACCATCCACAGTACTTTCTCCATCATCACCGATCAGACCTTTTGATGACAGCCAATAAATATTTCTCATGCCATCTTTTTTGAGCTGCTCGTATGCAGAACGAAATGCGGCATTTATATTTTTTATAGATGAATCAATCACCTTATCAAACCTTGCAGTGGGGTATTCAATGTGTTCGACCAACAAGATCGGGGTTTCCGGCTTGAGCCTATTCAGTTGTTTGATGAAAGGAACCGTTCTGGCCGAAGCCTTGTCGGGTGTTAGATTAGGTCCACAATCGATGATATACATGGAAGCATCTATTGTAGACATAATAATAGCCAACATTGAATCCAGCTGGCCGTTTCCACTAAAGCCTAAATTGATCACTTCCCTGCCCAAACGTCTTTCAAGCTGAGCAGGATATGCCATTCCCGGACGCATAGCCGAAGCACCTTGCACAATGGATGTGCCATATACAACCAAGGGTTTTTTGCCAGCAAATACATTGACTGAAGGCCTGTTGATGATGGCGTCTGAATCTATTCCAATGTACAATGAATCACAGGTCTCGTAATCCGGTAAATACAACAAATACTGACGCATGTTGCCATCCATATTCTTGACTAGAGTTGCTTCCTGATATAAAGGTCGATCAGGTCTACCAACCCCTGCATAATTCCACTTCCCTTGATCAGCTGCGTACAGGTCAACTCCTTTTACCAAAGTGCCTGCCACGTGAGAATATTGCACACTTGACCCGGTCTTCCATTTAGCGGAGATCGAGTTTGCATTGGTTTCAAAATAAACGGCAAAGCCAGTCGGATTTTTACTAAGTTCCCAAACCGGTTCCCTGAGATGCACTTTTAAACTATCTGGAAATCGCTGATAGGTTGTCTGCAAAGGGAATGGTCTGCCCAATACAACGAAATCGTTCATCGCATGATAAACAGTCTTGTGCTGAGCATATACCTGAACAGTAATGAATGTGAAAAGAATTGAAAATAGACAGCGATTCATGTTCATGCTGCATTTGATTGAAAAGCATTTATACTACATCACCCTCAAGATCGTAGTCGTATGCCTTTGTTATGTTTACCTGCACAAAGTCGCCTGGCTTGAGCACCTTATCAGAATGTACGATCACTTCATTATCAACTTCAACACTGTCAAATTCTGTACGTCCGATATATCGCCCTGCTTCTTTTTTATCGATGATGACACGAAGTACCTGACCTATTTTTTCCTGATTTTTCTTAAGGCTGATCTCTTGCTGAAATTCTATGATCTCCTGTGCACGTTCTTCTTTTTCCTCCGCACTCAATGTATCCTCAAGTTGATGAGCAGTAGTATCTTCTTCGTGCGAGTAGGTAAATATGCCCACACGATCAAATTCCATTTCTTCTAAAAACTCTTTCAACTCCTCAACATCTTCCCTGGTCTCTCCCGGAAATCCAGCAATCAATGTTGTGCGCAAACAAATGCCAGGGATACGAGACCTGATCTCATGTATAAGGTCTTTCATCTCCTGCCTTGTGATCTGCCGCTTCATTGCTTTCAACATGTTGTCACTTGCATGCTGCAATGGCATATCAAGGTAGTTGCAGATCTTTGGCTCCTCCTTCATGACATCAATGATTTCGAGAGGAAATTTTGAAGGATAGGCATAATGTAATCTTATCCACTCCAATCCATCTATCGCAGCAAGTTTTTTAAGTAACTCAGGCAGTGTTCTTTTTTTATACAGATCAAGTCCGTAATAGGTCAATTCCTGAGCGATGAGCATGATCTCTTTCACGCCCGATCTCACTAGCTTTTCAGCCTCGAGTATCAACTCTTCCATAGGCTTACTCCTGTGCTCACCTCTCATCAAAGGGATTGCACAAAATGAGCAAGTACGATTACAACCCTCACTGATCTTTAAATATGCATAGTGTGATGGGGTGCTCAGCAATCTTTCGCCAACAAGTTCTGACTTATAATCTGCATTCAATACAGCAAGCAATCCAGGCAACTCCATCGTCCCGAAATAAGCATCCACCTCAGGTATTTCTTCTTCGAGATTTTGTTTGTATCGTTCACTTAAACAGCCCGTTACATATACTTTATCAAGCTTGCCCTTCTTTTTCAGATTCACCTGATCAAGAATCGTATTAACACTCTCTTCTTTGGCCTTGTCGATAAACCCGCATGTATTCACCACGACAATATTGTGATCAAGCTTTTTATTCTCATGAACCACATCAAAATCATTCGCCTTCAATTGGCCACTTAACACTTCACTGTCAACCATGTTCTTGCTACAACCCAGTGTGATGATATTGACCTTATCCTTATGTAATTTTTTTGTTTTCATCCTGAAAATTCAATGCAACTATTTCTTAAATAATCTCTCCACAAAATCCTTTTTGTCGAACACGATCAGGTCTTCCGCTTTTTCACCAACACCGATGAACTTAACAGGGATCTTGAACTGGTTGGCGATCGCCAGCACAATTCCTCCTTTTGCCGTCCCGTCAAGCTTAGTGATTGCCAATGCTGAAACATCAGTGGCAGCAGAAAAATGTCTCGCCTGCTCAATTGCATTTTGTCCGGTTGTTCCATCCAGCACCAGGAGTGTCTCGTGAGGAGCATCTGGTATCACTTTTTGAATGACCCTGCGGATCTTGCTCAACTCTTCCATAAGGTGTGCCTTGTTGTGTAGCCTGCCTGCCGTATCGATAATAACAATATCAATATCTTTAGCTACAGCACTGTTCACCGTATCAAACGCAACAGATGCAGGATCACTCCCCATTTCTTTTTTAACGATAGGAACACCAGCACGTTCACTCCAGATGACCAGCTGATCCACTGCAGCAGCCCTGAAGGTATCTGCAGCGCCCAGCATGACCGATTTGCCTGCAGCCTTAAAATTGGTAGCAAGTTTTCCGATGGTGGTGGTCTTTCCAACACCATTCACGCCCACCACCAGCATCACAAAAGGCTTTTTGCCCTCCGGCAGTTCAAACTTTTTGAGCGTATCATCTTCATCGTCCACCAATATCGCCCTGATCTCTTCCTGAAGGATCGCATTTAGCTCATCAGTACCTAAAAATTTATCCCTGGCCACCCTAGCCTGTATCTTCTCAATGATGGCAAGTGTGGTATCCACACCCACATCAGCGGTGATCAAGGCCTCCTCTAATTGGTCAAGCACTTCGTCATCAACTTGCGACTTCCCTATAATAGCTTTGGAAATTTTAGAGAAAAAACCTTCCCGGGTCTTTTCTAGACCCTTGTCAAGTTGTTCTTTCTCCTTACCTCCAAACAGTTTATCAAAAAATCCCATAAGCCTTATAATTGAACACTATTCGCGTTTGCGAACCTGTATATAAAACAAAAGCTGTCCCGCAAAGTTAAACGGAACAGCTCTAATGAAGTTGACAATACTGAATTATTGCGCCAAGTATTCTTTTACCTTGTCCTTGTGAACGATGGCCTCTTTGAACGTGTAGGCTCCGGTCTTCGGACTTCTCACCGCCCTGATCACTTTAGTCCAGTTCTTAGCTTCTGCAGAAGCCTTGAGGTCTTTTACTTTCGCGTTTTTGGAAGCTGCTTTTGCCATGATTATTTAATTTCTTTGTGAATAGTGCATTTTTTCATGATGGGGTTGTATTTCTTCAACTCCAAACGCTCAGGTGTGTTCTTCTTGTTCTTGGTGGTGATATAGCGACTCGTACCTGCCAAGCCACTGGTTTTGTGCTCTGTGCACTCCAGAATCACCTGAACCCTATTTCCTTTCTTAGCCATTGCTTATGTTTAAATCGTTTATTAAATGCTAACGCCTGCAGCCCTGAGTTCCTTTACAACACTATACAAGCCATTCTTATTGATGGTACGGATCGCATCAGATGAAAGCTTGAGAGTCACCCACTTGTCTTCTTCAGCCAGGAAAAACTTCTTTGTCTGAAGATTAGGCAGAAAACGACGCTTCGTCTTAATATTTGAGTGGGAAACCTTATTTCCTGTGATCGGCCTCTTTCCCGTAACCTGACATACTCGTGCCATAAACTAATTTTTTAGGGATTGCAAAGGTAAGACCTGGTTGTGAATATTCAAAATAAATATGGGAGAATACAAGGGACGAGGCCTGCCTGCCGG
>JBKCFW010000010.1:0-6390 GCA_046303675.1 bacterium | reverse complement strand
GTTACAGTGAGCATCACAAACAGTGTTACAACAGACGAACTGTGAATCATCCTATTCTCGATGAAACGATCTCTTAGAAAATAATACACTATAAAAAGTGCTGTAGTAACAATGGCGATCCATTTGTGTAATTCAAGGTCTGATCCATCATTACTTCCGTCTAGTGACAAAAGATATCCTGTGAGTAATGAGAGTAATGCGGTAATTATTCCAATCAGCAGTATAAACTTGATCGCATTTCCGAAAAAATTAAATCTTGGGGATCTCAATAACAATTCCATCAGTAGGCCAAGTATGAATATACCTATGGGCAAATGGACCAATACAGGGTGTAGTTTTCCTATGAAGTCAGTAATGTTCATTTTGTATGTATCAGCTGTAACGGGTTCTTAAAATATTCATCATGTGCACGTTGATATCCCATTGATTCGCAACAGGTTTATTGGTGTGCGGTATTGTTGGAAGATAGGGTGGTGGTCCAAATTCAGTCAGTATGGTGATCGATTTTCCTTGCTCGCGTTTTCTTTTCACAATGATATCCCACCAATCAATATGTTGCTTAACAATTGATTCCCACTCTTTAGCTCTTGGGTCATTGATCTGAGGACCTTCAGGATGACCAACACGTGCGTGGATATGTTCAGCTCTTTCCAGGGCAATAGCCAATGTTTCCTGTTGGTCTTCCAACATACTTTCATGAACATTGCACCAATGAGAGATGTCCATGGTAAGTTTCAAGCCCTCTAGTTTTTCGATGAATGGTCTTGTTACATGTGCAGCGAATAGGGCTCTTCCACGATGTGTTTCATGATAGATTGGCACTTTTGATTCGCTAGAACGCTTGATGGTATATTCGAATAGTTCCTTGTTTTGGTCAAATGTGAAATAATCTTTTCCTGAATGACAATTAATGTAGACAGGATTCAATTGAATTCCATTCTCAATCCCCTGAAAGAATTCTTTTTTATGTGTATTGAAATCAGGACTTCCTCCTCCGGCAAGCAGACCCAGTTTTAGTCCATATTTTTTCACCGCCTCATGTAAAGCTGAACGATCTTGTTCACTGCCAGGAACCCATACTTCTATACCATCATAACCTGCTTTTGAAGCAGATTCGCAGAATTTAAATATATCTCCATCAAAACCCCAATTGGTAGCGAAAATAATGAGATCTGTTTTTCCTGCTGTTGCTAAAGGACGTGCATAAGATTCCATAAGTGGTAGTATGAATGCTGCAGATGCAGCTGAAGTATTAATGATAAATTCTCTTCGGGTGTTCATAAGATTACGCGATGATTGGATCGATGACTTTTCCAAATACATCTGTCAGCCTGAATTGTCTTCCTTGAAACTCGTAATTCAGTTTTTCATGATCAAATCCAAGTTGATTTAAAATCGTTGCCTGAACATCATATACAGATACTTTTCCCTCAATTGGATTGTAACCGATCGGGTCTGTTTCACCATAACTGAATCCTCCTTTTATACCTCCACCTGCCATCCACATACAAAATGCATCAGAGTGATGATCTCGACCAGGATGACCATTTTGGATGCCATCTCGGTTCTCTTGCATCGGAGTCCTGCCAAATTCACCGCCCCAAACAACAAGTGTTTCTTCAAGAAGTCCTCTTTGCTTTAGGTCTATCAACAAAGCACTAACTACCTTATCTGTCTGCATACATTTGGTTCTAAAGCCATCAACCAGAGAGTTGACCGGACCATCACCATGACTGTCCCAGCCCCAATCGAAAAGCTGTACAAAACGAACTCCTTTCTCTACAAGTTTTCTTGCAAGTAAGGCATTGTTTGCAAAGGATTCTTCACCGGGCTTGGTCCCATACATATCATGGATATACTGTGGTTCGTCTGTTATATTCATTACCTCAGGCACAGCGATTTGCATTTTAAAAGCCATTTCGTATTGGGAAATTCTTGAGAGAATTTCGGGATCTTTATATTCTGAGTAGGAGAGTTCATTAACTTTATTGATGGCTTCGATAGAAGACTTTCTCATATCCCTATCAAATCCCTTAGGGTCTTTTAGAAACAGTACCGGATCTCCTTTAGATCTGCATTGAACACCCTGATACATGGAGGGTAAAAATCCGCTACCCCAAACGCTTTTTCCTGCATCTGGATTATTTCCACCAGATGTCAGTACCACAAACCCTGGTAGATTGCTGTTCTCAGAGCCAAGTCCGTAGGTTACCCATGATCCCATGCTTGGTTTTCCAAGTCTTGGCGAACCACAATGCATCAACAATTGCGCTGGGGCATGATTGAACTGATCTGTATTTACTGCTTTAAGGATGGATACATCATCTACTACCTGGCGAAAATGGGGAAGGTTATCGGAGAGCCACAAGCCACCTTCTCCATATTGTTTGAAATTGGTTTGCGGACCTAATAATTTAGGAACACCTCTGATGAAGGCGAATTTTTTTCCTTGTATAAAAGAATCCGGACAATCTTGCCCGTTCATCTTTTGTAATTCTGGTTTGTAGTCAAACATCTCCAACTGTGATGGCGCACCGGCCATGTGAAGAAAGATGACTGACTTTGCCTTGCCTTGAAAGTGAGGGGCTTTAGGTTTCAGTGGGTTTGTGTTAAGGGATTGTGTCTGAGCGCCACTACCAAAAAAGTCACAACCTTGCAACATGGATCCAAAAGCCATTAATCCCATACCTGTACGGCACTGTCCAAGAAAATGCCTCCTGGTTTGAAAAGAAAGTGCAGAATGCTTTGCTTCTTCTTGTATATCTCTGAATTTCATGATCTAGTTTTTAGTTATTACTTCATCTAGGTTAAATATAACATTGGTTACAACAGCGAGGGCAGCCAAATTGCTTTCTTGCACACCTTTTGTGCTGTCAGATAACATGGAAGCCACTCGTTTATTATCCGATCTAATTTTTTGATTTGTTTGATTGTATAGCTCATCAAGCGTCTTTAGTTTTTCTTTGCTGATCGGCAGGCCAGTAGCCAATTCATAAGCTTTACTGATCTTCTCACGTGTTCCGGATTTATCTTCATTCAGCAGTTTTTTGGCGAACTGCACTGAAATATCCCAATAAGCTGAGTCGTTCAAAATAGTTAGTGCTTGGAGTGGGGTATTTGTTCTTATCCGTCTGGACATACACACATCTCGGGTGACTCCATCAAAATTGATCATGCTTGGGTAGGGGCTTGATCTCCTCCAATAGGTATAAACCGCTCTTCTGTATTGATTTTCGCCTTCACTTTGTACCCATTTCCTACTATCGTAAGGGGAGGCCCAAATCCCTTCTGGTTGATAGGGCATGACACTAGGGCCAAACATTTTTGTACTCATGATTCCGCACACACTCAAGGCTTGATCGCGAATTTGTTCTGCTGACAACCTTACCCGAGGGGCATGAGAATAATAGCGATTTAAAGCATCTTTTTCAAGAGACTCTTTGGTTGTTTGTGATGTTTGTTTATAGGTCGCTGACATTACCAAACGCTTGAGGGATTTTTTGATACTCCAATTATCTTCATGCATAAAAGTATAAGAAAGATGATCGAGCAGTTCTTGGTGGGTAGGTTTAGCGCCCTGTGAACCAAGGTCTTCAAGTGTTTCAACCAGTCCTTGTCCAAATAGCTGTTCCCACAATCTGTTCATCATTGTCCGTGATGTGAGTGGGTTGTTTTTATTGGTCATCCATTGCGCTAGGCCAAACCTGTTTTTTAATTTGACCTCGGATACATAATGAAATATTTCCGGTAGTCCGGCTTCAACCAGTTTAGTTTTGGATTTCCAATTTCCTCTTTCAAAGACATGCGTGGGTCTTTTCATATCAGCTGGATTATCCATCATGATAGGCGTTAGTTCTGCATCAGGATTGTTGATCAGTTGATAGAATATTTTTTTGTACTGTAAGTATCCGAAGGACTCTTTTCCCGGAAATTCTGGGGTGAAAGCAATCCAATCGAAAATGATTCCATTGTCATCTTTAGACTTTAAGCTTGCATTTTCATAATTAATATAGAGGTCATGCTTCCCATTGATGTTGGCTGGAAGTTCAACTTCTTGTATGCCCCATCCGTTTTGTACCTTTTCTACATTGACACTCAAAAAAGGTTTCGCAGTAGGGGAGTCAAGTGAGAAGTATACTTTTCCATTATTAATTTCTGACTGGAAACGCATCATGAAAGTTGATTTTCCTGTTAGGCTAACCGACTTGATACGAGCGTAGGAGGTTTTGCGCAACTGCAAATACATCGAACCCCATAATGTTGCATTGACCAATGAATCAGCAATAAATGAATTAATAGGCTGCTGGCCTGTTTTTATCATTGTATTGAAATAATTAGCTTGATCAGGACTTCCTGTCTTCTTTAACCATGATGAAATTGAGTCATACTGCAACTTGCTATTGTTTCGAAACTCTCGAAGAAGTGGATATTCATTGTATGTATCCTCATCTCTAGAGTTGTTGAAATACGCCATGAATTTGTAATAATCTTCATGACGAAATGGATCATAGGGGTGGCTATGGCATTGTACACAGGCAAAACTAGTTCCCATCAAAGCTTCCCATGTTGTATTAGTTCTGTCTATTGTAGCAGCTGTTCTAAATTCTTCACTGTCTGTTCCTCCTTCATCATTGGTCATTGTATTTCGATGAAATGCGGTTGCAATATACTGTTCATCAGTAGCATTGGGCATAAGGTCTCCTGCCAATTGTTCTGTCAGAAATACATCATAAGGCTTATCTTGATTGAATGCATTGATCAACCAATCGCGATAGCGCCATATCGATCTTGCATCATCTTTCTCATAACCCCTGGTATCTGCATAACGTGCAAGATCAAGCCACATGGAAGTCCACTTTTCTCCATAATGTTCTGAGGCCAATAAGGCATCTACCAATTCTTCATAGGCTTTCGGAGAATTGTTGTTTATATACTTTGTTGCAATGCTGTCTGGTGCAGGTATGCCTATGAGGTCCAAACTCACTCTTCTCAACAACACCTTTTTTTCGGCTTCTATAGATCTTGATAGACCGATATCATCTAATTTTTCATCAATAAAACGGTCGATGTCATTACCATCTTTTTTCTTAAAGAATGAAAAGAATCCGGATCCCGGAATGGTTTGTTTCTTAACCGATTGATATGCCCAATGGGTTTCAAAATTAGCACCTTCATCGATCCAGCGTGCCAGGATATTTTTTTCTTCATCAGTAAGTGGCTCTTCATGATAAGGCATTCTCTCCTCGGGGTCAGTATGATAGAGTCTTTTAATCATATCACTATTCTCAGCATCACCAGGAATAATAGCAGGTTTTCCTGAAGCAGTAGGGGCCAATGCTTCTTCTCTAAACAGCAAACTGAAGTCGCCTTTTTTCTTAACTCCACCATGACAGGAGATGCATTTCTGGTTGATGATGGGTTTTACCTGTTCACTGTAATCAACAGGTTTATCGGTCAGAAACACCAAATAGATTGATGTTGAAATCGCTAATCCGGCGATGGTGAGGAATAATTTCGATTTGAATAAATTACCCATGTTGTTCAACTGCTTAATCATGTTATTTTATTTATTGCTCTCGATGTATTCATTTAAGTTTTCTCTGATTGCCCTAACTTCATTACCATTAAGAGACACTTGTTCCAAGTCTTCATTCATTCCTCTGTTCAGGAATTGCATTGAAGATGGTACGTTGTGTCTTGCAGAACTATGAAAAGCCCTAGCACCGGTCTTCTCTGCCAGTGTCTGTATATTGTCTGACCTTACACCAGATCCCGGCATGATCTTAATTCTGCCTTTGGCTTGTTCAACCAGTTTTCTTAGCAGATCCACTCCCTCAGTTGCCGTTGGCTTTAACCCACTTGTTAAAATCCTATGACATCCCAAATCTATGATCTGCTCTAAGGCTGCAAAAGGATCGTTGACGCGGTCGAATGCTCTGTGAAAAGTAACTTGCATACCACCAGCAGCTTTTTTTAAATCGGCACATCGTTTCATATCAATGGTGCCATCAGCATTAAGCATACCTATCACCACACCATCACACCCAATCTCTCGACAGACTTTTATGTCTTCTTGCATCGCAAAAAATTCATCTTCCGTATATAAAAAATCGCCACCGCGCGGCCTGATGATCGGGAAGAGTTGGATGGAGGTGATATTTCTGGCTGCTTTTATCATGCCATAGGATGGGGTAGTACCTCCCTCATGAGGGTTTGCACATAATTCTATTCTGTCTGCACCATGCTCCTGTGCAACTTTGCAGGAAAGAAGATCAAATGATATTACCTCAAGTTCAAAAGACATACTAATAACGCTCGAATTGTTTTTAGTTTAAAGTAAAAAGGGCTTCATCGGCAGTTCTAACTGTCTGAATTATAGGCTATTTTTAC
>JBKCFW010000009.1:0-3382 GCA_046303675.1 bacterium | reverse complement strand
CTGGGCACGGCATTGGATGGATCTTGTACGCTATGCGGAAACAAAAGGACATGAATTTGATTACACGATCTCCGGAGCATGGAGATACCGCGACTATTTGATCCGTGCATTCAACAACGATGTGCCTTATGATCAACTCGTGCGTGAACATCTTGCAGGTGACCTTCTTCAAAAACCCAGGATCAATCAAACAGAAAAGATAAACGAATCACAGATCGGAACTGTCTTCTACACCATGGCAGAAGGTACACACAGTCCGGTTGATGTTCGCAAGGATGAAGCAGACAGGATCGACAACATGATCGATGTAACAGGAAAAGCATTTCAGGCACTGACTATCTCCTGTGCAAGGTGCCACGACCATAAATTCGATCCAATCAGCACAAAAGATTATTATTCTTTTTATGGTGTGATGGAAAGCACAAGGTTTTCACCTATCGCAGCGAATGTACTTGAAGCATCAAACAAAGTAAAGCAACTTCATTTGCTCAACGATACAATTCGCAAAGAGATCATCAGCAACTGGATGAAATCATATTCAGCACCAGTTAATGCGAACGTGATCCCCGCTTCATCAACCAACACCAATGAAAAGGCTAAAGAGGGTGTCATCTTGGGAGATTTTTCTGGCAATGATCTCAATGGATGGAAATCGGATGGCCTGGCATTTACCAATGCAACAACATTGGGCGATCCGGTATTCAATGCACAGGGAAAATTAATTGCCCTGCAGGATGGAAAAGCTTCAAGCAGAAGATTGTCAACCGGAGTGTATGGCGCATTGCGCTCACCCGATTTTACCATCAGCACCAATTTCATTGGCATCAAAGCCGCAGGCAAAAAAGCATCCATCAGGGTGGTGATCGATAATTTTCAATTGATATCATGGCCTATCTATGGTGGTATGGACCAACGCGTAGACACATCCAAATTCATCAACTTCGTTTTTGATGTCGCCCAATGGAAAGGACACAAAGCATACATCGAATTACTGCCGGGGGCCTATGAGACACATGTTTTTAAGATGCCAAACGATGGCTACATTGAAGCGAAGTATGCAATCGGATATGATAAAGATTGGTTCGAGCCGACAAATGATAAACCATCAAAGATGCTGAATCCGGCCCAGGCAATATATGCGTTGGCTGAACAAAAAGCTTCTGCGTCAGACCTCACACTCATAAATGGATTATTGCGTACAAATAAATTGCCCGCGCAATTGACAAACATCAAAGATCGTTTGGAACGCAGATCTCAGCTTCAACAATCATTCGCCGATTCGATTGAATTCATCAATGGGGTATCGGATGGCTTTGGAAGAAATAGTCCTGTGTTCATACGAGGCAGCCACCAGGACCTTTCAAAAGATGTTGTTGAACGTTCATTTATTCCCGCGATCAAAGTGTCGAACCCTAACTTTAATGTAAAAGGAAGCGGAAGGCTGGAGCTGGCTGCATCTATCACCGACCAAGAAAATACACTTACCTCACGAGTGATGGTGAATAGACTATGGCATCACTTGTTTGGAAGAGGTATTGTAGAAACAGTTGACAACTTCGGTATGCAAGGAAAGCTTCCGTCGCATCCCGAATTGCTGGACCACCTGGCTATTCAATTTCAAAAAGATCAATACTCAATCAAGAAAACGATCCGATCTATATTGCTTTCCAACGCATTCAAAAGAACGGTTGTCCCTGTTGGTAAAGCAATGAAAGAAGATCCTTCAAATATCTGGCTTTCACACTACCCCATTCGTCGTCTTGAAGGCGAAGCAGTGAGAGATGCCATGCTTGCCGCTTCCGGTAGATTGGATAAAACAATGTATGGTGTTCCTGTGCCTGCGCATATCGACTCCTTCATGAATGGTCGCGGAAAGCCTGCAATGTCTGGTCCGCTTGATGGCAATGGAAGAAGAAGCATCTATCTAGAAGTAAGAAGAAATTTTTTAAATCCGATGCTAACCACATTTGACAGACCTATGCCGTTCACCGCATTCGGTAAAAGAACAGTTACGAATGTGCCATCGCAATCATTGATACTACTGAATGATCCTTTTGTGGTTGAGCAAGCAGCATTTATGGCTCGACAATTGTTGAATAAAAAAATCAATACACTTGATGGTCGTATCCAATGGGTGTATCAGAGAAGTCTGGGCAGAAATCCTGAACCAGAAGAAATTGCAGATGCAGATCAATTCATGAAACAATTGAAAAAGACATACACGTCAAAAGGCATTAAAGAAAATATTGAATTGATCATATGGAAAGATTATATCCACTCGGTCTTCAACTTCAAAGAATTCATATATCTTAATTAATATGACAGAGCAGAAACATCCTATTTACAGACCTTTTTCCAGAAGGGAAATGTTGGGAGCTTGCAAATGCGGCTTCGGATCATTGGCTTTTGCAAGTTTATTTGGAAGTATCCTGCCTTCTTGCTCAGGCTCTTCAAATGGACAAACAGATTTTCTAAATCATCTCAGCAGCGGACCAAAGCCGCCGGGAATGATACCCAAAGCAAAGAACATAATTTTTCTTTACATGGATGGGGGAGTATCACAAGTAGATTCTTTCGATCCAAAACCACGGCTTGAAAAAGAAAATGGCGAAGACCCTAACAGTAAATTTAAAGTTGATGCCACCCAATTCGGTAATGTTGGGAAAATCCTAAAAAGTCCCTGGACTTTTAAAAAATATGGTGAATCAGGAATGGAAGTGAGTGAACTGTTTCCCCACATTGCTACTTGTGTCGATGATATGGCGCTTATCCGTTCCATGGTTTCAAATTTTCCGGAACATACCAATGCAAACTATTTTCTTCATACCGGAAGCGGTCTACAAGGCAGACCAAGTATGGGAGCATGGATGAATTATGGATTGGGCAGTGAGAATAATAATCTACCAGGCTATGTGTTGTTGGATGGTGGCCTGATTCCTCCTGGCGGACTGGATAATTTTAAAAATGGTTTTCTTCCTGCTGCGTTTCAGGCATCTATCCTCAGGGCTGGCACAACCCCCTTGGCCAATATCAATCCGATAGATTCTATAGCGGGCATACAGGATCAGAAGCTGGCGTTCATGAAAAAAAGAGACCAAAATTTATTAAGCAGCCTCGGACCCGCCGATGAAATTGAATCGGCCATCAACAACTACGAGCTGGCTTACAAAATGCAGTCCTCTATTCCAGAGCTCACTGAATTTTCTTCAGAATCTGAAGCGACAAAAAAATTATATGGCCTCGACTCCGCAGATCCCTATACAAGAGGTTATGCAGCACAATGCCTGCTTGCCAGACGCCTTATCGAAAGAGGTGTTAGATTTATAGAACTAACCTGCCCCAATTTACAAATGAATGGAGCTGACAGGTGGGACCAACACGT
>JBKCFW010000008.1:0-2694 GCA_046303675.1 bacterium | reverse complement strand
ATCAGCTTATAACGCTGGGTCCGTATGCCAAAATGTGGTGCTACGCGGTGGGGCTCAGGGTATTCATAGTAATGATAATAAACAGATCTCCGCCACTTTCCTTCAAATTTTCCCTTAGTTAGCAATGATTTGAAACTTTGTCCTTGAATATCATTGGGCACGGCAACTCCTGCAACATCAAGAATGGTGGGGGCAATATCAAGGTTCAACACCATCTCATTCACTTTCTTACCGGGTTTGATCACCCCTGGGTAGCGCACAACAAAGGGGGTTCGTAAACTCTCCTCATACATAAAACGCTTGTCAAACCAACCATGCTCTCCCATGTAAAAACCCTGATCTGAAGTGTAGATCACCATCGTGTTTTCAGCAAGTCCGGTTGAGTCAAGATAGTTAAGGATACGGCCGATGTTGCGATCCATCGACCTTGCGGTAGCGAGGTAATCTTTCAAATACCGCTGATACTTCCATTTGATCAACGCAACGCTGTCATGTTTTATCCTCTCATATTGAGCAGTTACTGCATCATAATGTTTTTTATAGGCCGCTTTCTCCTCTTCGCTCATTCGCCCAAATATCGCATGACTACTTTCGTCAGCGCCCACTTTAAGATCATACTTCAACTGCATCGTCTTGCTGATGGTCATGTCCTGACCCGCCGCCGCCGTTCTGCCTGTATAGTCATCATTAAAACTAGCTGGGTAAGGAAACTCGATTTGCTCAAACTCATCCAGGTCCTGAACAGCAGGCAACCAATTGCGGTGTGTGGCCTTTTCGCCTACTACAAGAAAAAACGGTTTTGTAGTATCGCGTTCACCAATCCACTCCAATGCAAAATCACTGATGAGGTCAGTAACATAACCCCGATGCATCACTGTGTCGTTGTTCATGTCAATGAAATGGGGGTGATAATAATTGCCTTGGTCAGGGAGTATCTTCCAATGATCAAATCCATTGGGAAGGGTTTGCAAATGCCACTTGCCAACCCATGCTGTTTGATAATTGTTTGCGGATAATAATTTTTGTATCTGCTGCTGATTGGGATCGAAATAACGCGTTGGACTATTATCTCTTAGTCCATTCATGTGACTGTATTTCCCGGTGAGAAGAACAGCCCTGCTTGGTGCACAGATAGAATTAGTAACAAAAACATTTTTTAACAAGGCTCCTTCACGTGCAATTCGATCAATATTGGGTGTTTGCATGAGCTTACTGCCATACGCACTGATGGCTTGCTCTGTATGATCATCAGAAAAAATCACCAGTACATTTGGCTTGCGTTGTTGTGCAAATGCATGCGTGAAAAAAAACATTACAAACTGCAATACAACAGCAGCCAATTTAATTGGCATGAATACGTTAGATAGTGTCCTGCTTAATTGAATCATTTATTTTGCAGGTGTGATGATGATGTTCCTGTATTCGATCAATCCATGATCGCCCTGCAACATGATCGGTCCGGGTTCTCCTTCATTGCTATCCAATGCACCACCGGTGATGCCTGGAATGATCTGATCACAAATAATTTTCTTTCCGTTGGCCACAACGGTAACACGTCTGCCTATCAAGGTAACATCGTACGACTGCCACTCTCCGGGAGATTTTGCAGCCATCTCATTCGGTGTGATAAAACCATAGATGCCGCCAAACAAAACTGATGCAGGTTCAAGCCCCTGGTTATCTTCCACTTGTATTTCATAACGACCTCTCAGATAAACACCACTGTTGCTGTGTGCAGGATATCTGAATTCAATATGCAATTTGAAATCGTCAAACTTTTTATCACTCACAATATTTGAACCCGGTCTCGCGCTGGTAAGATTTCCGTTCTTCACTTCCCATTGATTGTCTTCACCATCCGCATGCCAACCAGCAAGATCCTTCCCATTGAATAATTTTATCGGGGTTCCCCACACCACAGGCTTTGTTCTTTTGAGCAATGGTGCACGTGCCCCGGTAAAAGTATAACGCTTGCCATCACTTGCAGTGATGATGCCGGTCAATTTATCATTCTCCAGAATTCCTTCAAACACCATATCATTTTCACTGCTCTCCCACTGTGGAGGAATACTGAAACTTACTTTACCCTCTTTGAAATTCACCCTTGAAATTGGACGCGCACTACCACCATCCGCTACAAAAAAACCCACAAGTGTTTTTACTCCGGAAAGTTTTACCTCAAGCCATGAGGGTGTGAGTTTATCACCCCGACTCACCGTAAGATCCCATCGTCCAATAATATCATCTTGCTTCAAAGTTGCAGAAGGTGTGCTGTATGAAGTCAATGGCGTAGTAAATGCAAATAAGATCAACAGCAAGAGCTGAGTAAACATATACTGTTTGATCGAAGAAAACATGAATCGATTCATAAAGAAAGTTTGGGATTGAAGATAGATAAAACACATTACTTTTTTGCATTGGTCAGCACCTCTTCAAGCTGCTGAATTTCAGGCAGTGTGAGATAGCGCCATTTCCCTACAGCCAGGTTACCGAGATGAATGTGCATGATCCTGATGCGCTTGAGCGTCTTTACTTTATATCCAAATTCAGCACACATGCGTCGAATTTGCCGATTCAATCCTTGCTTGAGAATTATTCTGAATCTCCTGCCCGCCTCCTGTCTGATATAACAGGGCTTTGTTCTTTCGCCTAATATCTTTACACCTGCCCCCATTTGCCTGATCATGTCAGAAG
>JBKCFW010000007.1:0-9324 GCA_046303675.1 bacterium | reverse complement strand
GGTATGAAGCAGGGTCGATTGGGTCAAGATATATGGCCCTTGACATACCCGGAGTAAGCGAAAATAGTCCATTGTAATTCATTCTGTCATACGCATCCAGAAAAAGGATTGGCTGCAGTGATTTCCCGGTTTCTACAGCCAATTTGAAAGCACCATCATACATCTCTTTTAATGGCTTATCTGTCATGTTAAAAGTGCCTTCAGGAAACACAACCACTGAAATACCCCGTGTCAGCATTTTTCTGAGATCATCAAGACTTCTTGCCCTGTCCTCAGCACTTGAACGATTGACAGTGATCACACAAAACTTGTAAATGAATCCAAAAATGGGAACTTTCAGCAATTCATATTTCCCTATTGGTCGAAAATGGTGTTTGACTGAGTCGATGATGATGACTGCATCCAGGTAGGCAATGTGGTTAGCAATGAAGATGTACTGCCTGTATGGATCAGGCTTTGACTCATATTGAGTCGTATGATTGATACCGATCAGCAGCAACCACAACCTGCCAAAAAATCTAAAGAGATCATACATCAAATTACCTCCCTTGATACGCCCGAAAGGCAAACTAAATAACACACAAGGAAATAAAATGAAAATAATGAGGCAAAAAAGAGCATAGGCATACAAGCAATATACCAGCTGAAGAAGCCTCAAGAGAAACCTGATTAAAAACATAGAGTAGGTCAAATATACAGCATCTCATTTGTATCTTTGCGGATCGATGAATGCCGAAAAAACCATAGCCTTACATACCCTGGGATGTAAACTTAATTTTTCCGAAACCTCCAGCCTTGGTAGGATGCTGGAAAATGAAGGGTTCATAAAAAAAGAATTTGATGAGGTTGCGGATGTGTATGTGATCAATACCTGTTCGGTTACTGAAAATGCAGACAAAGAGTGCCGACAACTGGTTAGAAGGATCCAGAAAAAAAATGCAGATGCTGTGGTGGTCATTACCGGCTGCTATGCACAACTGAAGCCAGAAGAGATCTCATCTATTCCAGGGGTTGACCTGGTTCTTGGTGCTGCTGAAAAATTCAACCTACCCGAACACCTCAAGAACTTTACAAAAGGTGATCCTGCGAAAATATGCAGCTGCGACATCAATGAAGTAAATGATTTTAATAGTGCTTTTTCGGTGACTGACAGGACACGGACTTTTCTCAAGGTACAGGATGGCTGCGACTACAGTTGTTCATTCTGCACCATACCCATGGCAAGAGGCAAGAGCAGGAGCAATACGATTGAAAATGTAGTAGTACAGGCCAAAGAAATAGCATCACAGGGAGTTAAGGAAATTGTACTGACGGGAGTCAATCTGGGCGATTTCGGCATTATAGATGGCAAAAGAATCGTCGCTTTCCTGGATCTATGCAAAGAACTTGAACAGGTTGAAGGAATAAACAGATATCGGATATCCTCTATCGAGCCTAATTTACTCACAAAAGAGATCATTGAACTTGTATCCACCAGTAATAAATTCATGCCTCATTTTCACATTCCGCTTCAAAGTGGAAGTAATAAGATTCTTGGCTTAATGAGGAGAAGATACAAGCGTGAGCTCTATGCAGAAAGAGTTGAGATGATAAAATCCCTGATGCCACATTGTGCGATCGGTGTTGATGTGATTGTCGGATTTCCATCGGAAGGTGAACTGGAGTTCAAGGAAACATTTGATCTTCTTCATGAACTCGACATCTCCTATTTACATGTGTTCACCTACTCAGAAAGAGACAATACACAGGCTTTAGCGATCAATGATGTTGTTCCTGTTCACATCAGAAACGAAAGAAATAAGATCTTAAGGAATCTTTCTTTTCAAAAAATGCAGTATTTCAAAGCTTCCCAGGAAGGAAGCAAAAGACTGGTGTTGTTTGAACAGGAAAATAAAAATGGAATGATGGAGGGATATACTGATAATTATATCCGAATCAGTACACCTTTCAGGGAAGAGTGGGTCAACCATGAAATTGAATGGGAGATCAGATAAACATTATTGTGCTACGATCTTTACATCAGGAGCCAATTGCATTTTTCCTGATTTATTTCTAAACATGATCTTATTATAGAGAATCTCATCACCTGTCTTTATATTATCCCTGATGCTTTCAACCCATGTTGCAGGCAATTGGGCAGTATCGTAGAAGTCGCTCACGCGCAAGTCTTTCAAAACTTTCAACTCCTGTGTTTCATCATCACGATAGGTACTTTTAAAGATGTAATTTATACGAAAGGAAATAACAGGATATAAATTACCTGAATTGTCTTTAACTAAAATTGCTGCAGGGGCTATTGCTGATATCTGCGCAATGGGTGCATTGCCGGATTGGACGGGCCCCCAGGATGATTTATAGGTAACAACGGCAGTCTCCTTAACGGAAATATTTTTTTTAATCTCCTGACCGTATGAAACCATTGATAACAGCAAAACAGTGACAATCCAAAGTAGTCTGTTCATAGTCCACAAATCTAGAAAAAGAAAACAAATCCTTTTGTTAATTCAAATTTGAGATACTTTCTTCGATCATACTGATCTTTGCAATGGCATCAGCCTTCTTCTTTTTTTCCAATTCAATCACCTCAGGCTTTGCATTTTGCATAAACCGCTCATTCAAGAGTTTTTTATCAACTGATTCAAGAAAACCCCTGTAATAGGTTAATTCAGCCTCAAGCGCTGAGCGTTGGGCCGATGTATCCAATACCTGATCAGTTTTTATGTATATCCTGTCGTTACCAATGACCAATTGAATGGTATCTGCAATAACTTCTTCTGTAAATGTAAAAGAAACAGCATTGGTTTGTTTGCACAATAATTCTCTCACGGCATTCCAAACCTGATCTTCTTTAGTGGTACAATAGAGGGTGATGGCATCTTTGTTTTTGATCTTGGCTTTCACCCTGGCATCCCTAATTGCAGTAATCGCTGATTTCAAAAGATCAGCCTCATTCAGTATTTTTTTATCACCTGGTCTGGATATAAAATCAGGATCCATTTGTCTCACACAAAGATCAACATTCGTCTGTGGATTAAGCAGATGATACATTTCCTCTGTTACAAAAGGCATAAATGGATGCAATCTTTCAAGGAGTATTTCGAAAAAACCAATGGCTTTGTCAAGATGAGCCTTATCCATTGGTTTTTCAAAGCCTGGTTTGACCCATTCAAGATACCAGCTACAGTAATCATCCCAAATCAGGGTATAGAGTGTCTTTAATGCCTCGCTAAGTTTGAACTGCTGCATGAGTTGATCAACTTCAGTGCAGACCTCCCTGAGTCTTGACTCAAACCATTGATGTGGCCAGTCAGAGGATAATGTTATCTCCTCCTGACTTAAATCACTTTTAGACCTTTCTTTCCAAAGTTCAACAAGCTTAAGTGCATTCCAGATCTTGTTGATGAAATTTCTACCTTGCTCATTTGATGCTTTGTCCCACAACAAATCATTACCAGCCGGAGAGGCAATGAGAATTCCAAAACGCACCGCATCAGCTCCGATCTCATCGATCATCTCCAACAGGTCGGGTGAATTTCCCAGCTGCTTGCTCATTTTCCTTCCAAGGCTATCTCTTACAATACCTGTGAAGTAAACATCATTAAAAGGTTTTTTTCCAGTGTACTCATACCCTGCCATCACCATCCGTGCCACCCAAAAAAAGATGATCTCCGGAGCTGTGACCAGTGTATTGGTCGGATAGTAATATGATACCTCCTTGTTTCCAGGGTTAGAAATTCCTTTGAATACTTCAAAAGGCCAGAGCCATGTGGAAAACCAAGTATCCAGACAATCTTCATCCTGCTTTAATATTGGATTAGCAACATCATACTTTTCAGAAAACTTTTTCTTCGCTTCCGTCTGATCCATGGCCACAACAAACCTACCCTCAGTATCATACCATGCCGGGATCTGGTGGCCCCACCAGAGTTGGCGACTGATGCACCAATCCTTAATGTTTTCCATCCAGTGACGATACAAATTTTTGAACTTAGCAGGATGAAAATTGATATCTCCATCCTGAACAGCATGAAGCGCCGGAGCAGAGATCTTTTTCATATCCACCCACCATTGCAATGATAGTCGGGGTTCCACCACCACATCGGTACGTTCAGAAAACCCAACCTGATGCGTATATTCCTCTATCTTGGCAACATGACCTGCTGTCTTTAATGCTTCAATAATGTCTTTACGGGCCTCAAACCTGTCTTTTCCGATATACAATTGTGCCTCAGGACTAAGCGTTCCATCATCATTCAGAATGTCGTAAACCTCCAAGCCATGCTTGATCCCAATCTGGTTATCATTCATGTCATGTGCAGGTGTGATCTTTAAAGCACCTGAACCAAAATCTACAGCAACATACTCGTCGCCGATAATTGGAATTTTTCTATTAATAAGCGGCACCAGTGCAAATCTGCCTATCAAGTGTTTGAACCTTTCGTCGTTAGGATTGACGGCAATGGCAGCATCTCCCAGGATGGTTTCTGGACGAACCGTGGCAATGGTGATATGTTCTTTGGACAATGGAATATCATGACCGTGACTATCCAGCAATTGGTAGTTAAGGAAGTATAATTTGCCCTGAACCTCCTTAAATATAACTTCTTCATCACTTAATGCTGTCTTTGCTCTGGGATCCCAATTGATCATTCTCTTTCCCCTATATATATAACCCTTTTCATAGAGGTCATTGAAGACATGGATTACTGATCTGTAATAATCAGGATCCATTGTAAAGGAAGTTCTATTCCAATCGAGAGAACAACCAAGCTTTTTTAATTGCTGAAGGATGATTCCTCCATACTTTTCTTTCCATTCCCAGGCATATGTAAGGAATTCCTCTCGTGAAAGACTTGCTTTTTGAATACCTCTTTCACGAAGCATGTGTACGACCTTAGCTTCAGTTGCGATCGATGCATGGTCTGTTCCTGGTACCCAACATGCATTCTTGCCCATCATTCTTGCTCTTCTGACAAGTATGTCCTGTATGGTATTGTTCAGGCAATGTCCCATATGAAGGATGCCTGTGACATTCGGTGGCGGTATCACAACCGTATATGGTTCCCGCTCATCGGGTGTGCTCTCGAAGTATTTCTGATCTAACCAATGCTGATACCATTTTTGTTCAGCAGTTCTGAAATCAAACGTCTTGGAAATTTCCATTCTCGTAGTCCTGTTTTGGGCTACAAAGGTAGCGAGAAACTGAGAGTTTAATTGCGGTAAAGCGGTTTGAATTGACAAGGCAAAAAAAATACACTACCCAGAGGCAATTGCAACAAACTTGCAGATAACAGATAGTCTACCAAACAAGATAAGTGATCAATGCGATGAGCGCATAGATGGCCACCACGACCAGCGCGATCTTCAGTGTCGCAGACTTAGGATGTGACAGAAACGATTTCATATGTTTTGTTTTCTGTTTTAAGTGAAAAGGACTTTTATGAAGAATGTGTTCAATCAATTAAATAGCTATACGATCCTCATTATGTCTATTTCGTAGTACAATTTAATGTTAAAAAAAATATAAAACAAGAGCAATTATTCACAATTCATTTCCAAATGACCGAATTCATATTGCCGGGTGAGGGTCAACATTGAATGTTGAGATATAGATGTTTAAAATTGTTGAAAGAAGTCTATTTAATTGAAAAACAGATACTTATATGAAAAAATCAAATAACCATACCCGCTATGCAATTTGGATAGACCGCAGACATGCCATGATTTTAAAATCCGGGCCGGATAGTAAGGTCTCCTACCAAGAGATCATTTCGGATATCTCGAACCGTGAACGATTTGATGGTGAAAAAACAAATAAAACTGGAATGCTGGGCATCACCCTTACCCCAGAAAAAAGAGTGCAAGCAAAAGCCAATAACCAGCTCCATCACTATGTTAAGAAAGTGGTATCACAGCTAGAAAATGCCAATGCGATACTAATACTTGGTTCTGGAGATACCCGTTTTGAGCTTCATCAGGCCATACAAAAGACCAAACAACTTCATGGTGTGTGGATCGAGAACAAGGCATGTAAAAAGATCACCAGAAGGGAACTCGAACTTGAAATGGAACATCATTACAACCTGCATTTAAGTTAATTTTTCTGCCCCCTACATCCTGCTGCGAATTTATCTAGTTAGCTTTGCCTGATCATTCATAAGCGGTATGTATGCTATAGTAGATATTGAAACGACAGGTGGAAATGCAGGAACAGGAAGCATTACTGAAATAGCCATCATCATCAGTGAAGGGAAAGAGATCATTCACAGATACTCTACCCTTGTTAATCCAATGCAACCTATCCCGATATTCATTGAAAAACTGACTGGGATTTCTGACGAACTCGTAAAAGATGCTCCTGTATTTAGTCAGGTTGCCAAAGAGGTATTTGAACTATTGCAAGACAAAATTTTTGTTGCGCACAATGTAAATTTCGACTATTCCTTCATATCTCACCAACTTGCACAACACGGATTCAAACTTCAATCCAGAAAACTGTGTACAGTCAGATTAAGTCGAAAAATTTTTCAAGATCAACCCAAATACAGTCTTGGTCAGCTTTGTCGCTCTCTCGGCATAGAAATAAAAGAACGCCACAGGGCAATGGGCGATGCAGAAGCAACGGCAGTGTTGTTTCATCGTTTACTGGAAAATGATACGATTGGACATGTTAAAAGCATGCTCAAAAAAGGCAGTGGAGACAGCTATTTACCAATGCATCTTTCCGAAAAGGACCTCAATGACATGCCCAACAAGCCCGGCATTTATTACTTCCATGATAAAAAAGGGAAGATCATTTATGTGGGTAAAGCAAAAAAACTAAAAAAGCGGGTTACCAGCCATTTTGCAAATAATAACGTGAGCATGCGGAAGCAGGCACTGCTCAGACTTGTCAGCAGGGTCAGTTATAAAGAATGTGGAAATGAATTGATGATGAGTGTGATGGAAAGCATAGAGATCAAGAGACTATGGCCGGAATTCAATCGCGCTCAAAAGAAGTTTGAAAACAGGTTTGGCATATGCAGTTATACAGATATGAAAGGTATCGTCAGACTGGGCTTGGTAAAAAAGAAAAAGCAGATACCAACCCACAGTACTTTCGCCATGCTCATGGATGGCAGAAGCATGCTGCATAGACTTGCCAGAACACACAATCTATGTCCAAAAATGTGCTTCATACAGGACGAAAATGTACACTGTGTTGGTATTGAAGAATCATACTGCGATGGGATCTGTGAACAAAAAGAATCCATTGAATCGTACAACAATAAAGTAGCCAATGCTATTGAAGAACTGATCAATTATGCTCCTGTTGTGGCCGTCTTCGGACCTGGAAGAACAATAAATGAGTCAAGCTGCGTTATGATAGGAAGAAATGATTTTTTGGCGACCGGGTATATTGAAGGAGACTATAGATCAATGAATAAAAAAGCATTAGAAACACAACTTGAACCAGCAGCATCCAATGAATACATCAGGTCATTGGTACTCAATCATGCTTCCTCGAATCCTGAATATGCATTGTGGCTTTAGACACAATCAAAAAATGAAGACTAATAAAGATGAGAACTCCCTTTGTTGTAGATAGATTCAAAAATCAATTTTTGCTCAGATATATTTCTGAGATCTCTAGGTTTGACTTAATTTAATGAGCGATATGAATGAAAAAGAAAATATACTCAATACAGATATCTCTGAAGAGAAGAATATTAAAATTAGTCTGCTCAATGTAGCTGTGATAATACTCTCCTTCTATGCACTGGGAGCGTTACTGGTTGAAACCTTTTGGAAACTGCCGACTGAAACCGAAAAACTGTTACATTATTTCGATAACCTGATATGTGCTTTTTTCCTAGTTGAGTTCTTTTACAACCTTTTTAAGGCAGAAAGCAAAATTAAATTTTTGAAATGGGGTTGGATAGATCTTGTAGCGAGTATTCCTATGATTGAGGTTCTCAGATTTGGAAGGATATTTCAACTCATCAGATTATTGAGAATTGTATTGGCATTCCGAACTGCGCAGCACCTTGTGAGTCATGTATTTCACAATCGGGCCAAAGGAACCCTGACCTCTGCCCTTGTGCTTGCATTACTTCTCATTATTTTTTCTTCAATATCCATTCTACAAGTTGAAACAAGTCCGATGAGCAACATACTAACTGCTGAGGATGCCATATGGTGGGCCTATACAAGTATTACCACTGTTGGATATGGCGACAAATATCCCGTAACGATTGAGGGAAGAATTATTGCTATAGTGCTCATGACTTTTGGCGTCGGCTTATTTGGAATATTTACAGCATATCTGGCTTCATTGTTTGTCGGGAAACAGAACGACTGATTTCTGAAGGAGAAATTCCACTTAGAATCCCACGAATACAGGAGTCTCTGAGACTGATTTACTTTTTTCTTTTTGAGATGAAGACATAGCTGTATTATCGATGAGCTGATCGGCAGATCTAATAGCAGAAGATGAATTTATTTTAGTTTGTTGAATCGATTGAATATCAATGATGACATCATTGCTGTTCAAACGACTACTCATTCTGAGAATGATTGAATCACGAGATCTCAATTCAAATTTGAGGCTATCAATGATCTCCTCAGGGGTTTTAGAAATTGGTTGTGCGATGATCACATCATAACTCATGTAGGAGACTGTACCGACCAGCACAACAATTGCCAGTAAAAGTGCTAAGAGATATTTGTTACTGATCAGCTTCATTTATTTTTTAAGCTCTTCCACTGTTGCCCCGATACCCCTGTCGATGATGGCTTCACACATTGTTTTGAGTTCTTCGAATGAACCTCTCTTCACATCAGTTTTACCCTTATAATGAATGAGTATCGCGCACTGTTCTGCCTGCTCGGGCTCGTGCTTACAGACCTCTATCAATGTCTTGATGACCCAGTCAAACGTATTTACATCATCATTCCAGACAATCAATACGTAGCCTGAACTATCCAGTACATCTGTCTCGTATTGTTCCTTAAATAATGGGTTTGTGCTCATCCTGTTATAGGATTTGATTACAGGAGGTTATTATGGTGGAACATACTGGACTCGAACCAGTGACCCCTACTCTGTCAAAGTAATGCTCTAAACCAACTGAGCTAATGTTCCAGGTATGCAAATGTAAACATTAAAATGCTCTGCCAAAAGCAAAACATAAAAAGTTGATATGTTGATTCGTTTATGCGTTTAGGATTTATCAAATAAACAAATAAACGTATAAACAAATAAACCCTGTATTTCCTCGTTTTTGGCTGTATTTATGCAAACAATTCCATGACAGGCTTGCCAGCACCATCTGGAGTTGTATA
>JBKCFW010000006.1:0-55894 GCA_046303675.1 bacterium | reverse complement strand
TTTGTATAGCTACCGTTGTGGCCGTTTCCTTTTCTATTTTCAAGGTAATCAAGGATATCTTTTTTTGTTACTCTTCCCTGATTTCCTGACCCCTTTACTTTTTCAAGTTCTGCCAGTGAAACTCCCTCTGTGCCGGCTATTTTCATTACCAGTGGGGAGTAAAACCTTTCATTTTCGCCATTTACAACATTGGTATAATTGCTTGGTTGGTATGGGACGTCAATCACGTCAACTTTTATCTGAGTATCTTCCTTTTGCAGGCTTGCTGTGCCAATGGGCATTGTTGTAGTTGGTACATTGGTAACAGGCTCATCCGCATTGTTTCTGATTTTTGCAATTACGGAACCTATGGGAATTACATCATTTTCTTTGCATAAAATCTCCTCCAGAATTCCCTCTGCGGTTGAAGGTACTTCGCTGTCAACTTTATCGGTTGCAATATCCAATAAGGTTTCATCAATAGCTACCCTGTCGCCAACTTTTTTGTGCCATTTGAGCACAGTTGCTTCCATGATACTCTCACCGAGCTTTGGCATTATGATGTTTACAAGAGCCATTTTTTCTGAAGGGTACTGTCTTATTTAGGGGGTAAAGGTAGCTGATTTAACGGATTGGAAAGAGGGTAGCACTATCTAATATTTTTAAGTAAAAAATTCAACGCATGAGCTGCTGTAAGTTCGATATTTCTTTTTCTGTCAAATCTGAAGTCAAATGTCGTTGTTTCTGTTTTATTGGCTGAACTGACAGCAACGCATACGTGCCCGACTGATTTTTCAGCAGATCCGCCATCAGGTCCCATAATACCAGAGGTGGCCAGTGCAAAATCGCTGCCTGTTTTTAGACGTATTCCTTCGGCCATTTTTGCAACAGTTTCTATGCTTACAGCTCCAAAGTCTTTGATGATCTTTGTGGGTACATCAAGAACATTCGATTTCATTTCATTTGAGTAGCTAATTATACTACCTAGAAAAAATGAGCTGGAACCGGGAATCAATGTGATCAGGTGGGAAATGTACCCTCCCGTACAACTTTCGGCAATTGAGAGTGTTTGTTTTTTTGATTTGAGGATGTTGCTGATCGTTTCTTGTAAACTAAGATCCTCATCAACGACAAGATAATCTTTTACGATCTTCTTGAGTTGAATGAATGCACTATCGATATCTTCCTTTGATTGGGATTGTGTTGAAGTAAGTCTGAGCCTGACCATTCCATAATTTGGCAGATAAGCCAGTTTGATATCTGGAGAAAGGCTATTTTCAAAATCAGTTAAGATCTCAGCTAAAAAAGACTCTCCAATACCTGCAGTAAGTAAGGTTCTGTGTTGAACAGGTGATAAGCTGAATCGTTGCTTGAGTAAAGGTAGTACATCGTCATGCATCATGCCCTTCATCTCATGTGGTACACCTGGCATGCTTACGTAAATGGTGTTTTCTTTTTCAAACAACATTCCCGGAGCTGTACCTCTTTTGTTTTGCAATACGATGCAGTTATCTGGAACCTCTGCTTGCTTAAGATTTCGATCTAGTAAAGGTCGGTTTAGCTTTTTTGTAAAAATGTCAATAACATTCTCCAATGCTGCCTTATCTGTTACCATCGAACCTCCAAAGAATTTGCAGAGCAGGGGTTTGGTTATATCATCTGACGTCGGACCTAGTCCGCCAGTAATTAAAACAACATCAGCAGTTTCACCTTCTTCTTGCAGACAGTTCCAAATATCATCCCAATGATCACCAACTGCAACGCGTCTTTTTATGGTAATACCAATATTATTAAGCTCTTTGGCCATCCATGCACTGTTTGTGTCAATGGTCTGCCCGATCAATAATTCATCGCCTATAGTTACAAGAGAAGCATTAATTGAATTTGATAATTTCATAGTAATAAGCTTATTCAAAAAAAGGGTTTAGTTTTTTTGATAGCATTTCGGGAATTTGTCTTTTTGTATTGGATACTTTATCAAGGAAATACAAAAGAATTTTGGCTTTGCAGAGCAATTTATCTTCCTCATTGTAGATCTCCTGATCAAATTCAATCCTGTGATCTTTGGGTAAGCTATTCAATATTGTACGGATGGTAAGCAACTCATCATATCGGGCCGGGCGGAGATAATTGCACTCAACCCTTACAATTGGCATGATAATACCGGTCTCTTCAACTTGTTTATACGTGATTCCTAGTGAACGAATGGCATCAGTTCGTCCAACTTCAAAATATTCAATGAGTTTGGCATGATATACCACCTGCATTTGATCTGTATCAGCATATCTAACCCTTAGTTGTGTATCAAATGAGAACATTCCACGATTTATTTGCTTGAAACACCATCAACACTTATTTTTCCCGGTCCGCATAATAATAGGACCAGGAATCCGGTAAGATAAAGAGATCCTTGCTCCGCATCACCAAAAAAGTCCATTGCATGTGCACCAAAAACAACAACCCCCATATTAATGATCAGTGGGATGACAGTCAATCTTGTGAACAGGCCAATTGTGATGAATAGTGCACAAAAGAATTCAGCAAAAATGCACAGGAGTAAAGAAGGCGTAGCTCCGATCTCCAAAAAGTTATAAAAATTTTGTTGTCTGGCATTGAAATTGACAAGCTTGTCGTAACCATGAGACATCATGAGTATGCCCATGGAAATCCTCAGTACGAGCATAGATAAGTTAAATGCCAAGGGGGAGTAGCCAATGCTCATGAGTTTTTTCATATGATGCTTATTTAATCACGTAAAATCTTCGTTAAAAATAGCCATATAAATGTACAATTTTGCTGGTATCTGCTTTTTGACGGATATTTATCCACAGCATAGCATCAAATTCTTATAAACGCGTCATTAAGGTTAATTTTACCCTTGAGCCATAAACCGGTCAGTTTATGTATATATCTTTCAGGTCTTGTCTTTTTTTGCTCATTTTTATATCTTCTGTTATTCCTTACACGGGAGCTTCCCAATCCACCTTATCGAGTTCCACTGAAAAACTAGATTACAAGCAGGTTGTCAATTTTTTTGAGACAGAGAACTTTCAAGCTGCCCAACAACTCGCTGGCTCAGTCTTAAACAGCCCTAAACATAGTTTTCTATATGCTCCAGACGAAATCGAAGATCTCAAATTTTTTAGTGTTGCTTCAGGGGTAATCTTGGGAGATCTTCCAAGTGTTGATGATGCTATGGAAATGCTGAAAAGCACAAACCGAAAACAAATACATACCAAGCTTGCTTTTGTACTTGGGCATTATTATTTTACAAAAGGTTTATATGACGAATCGCTCTTACACTATGAATTGACAAATGATCTGTATCTGACCGATAATGAACAGGTTCAGTCTCGGTTTGAAAAAGGGGTGGGTTATTTTTCACTGAAGAAATTTGATAATGCCGCGCCCTATTTCAAGGCATTGCTACAGGAAAAGAAATCCATTTATACTGATAATGCCAAGTATTACTTGGCCTTTATTTCCTTTGCCGAAGGAAAGTATGCTCAGGCCCTGCCATTATTCTTGGAGATTCAGTATAACCCTACTTACGCTTCAGTAGTTCCTTTTTACCTCTCATACATTTATTACAAAAACGGCCAAATTGAAAAGGCCTTAACTACAGGTGAGGCATACCTCAAATCAGGTTATGATCTTCATCAAAAAGAAGTGTTGAGTTTACTGGCCTCAATATATTTCAATAAGGGCGAACCTTTAAAATCTGTTCAGTATTACGAGAAAGCCATTACGCTTGGGGTTGTGTTGGATTCTTTGCAACATTTTGAATTGGGCTCAGGGTATCATGATATTGGCAAGTTTTCAAAATCTGTCGACCAACTGAAACCTCTATCTCTCGGCTCCAATGACATTGCCTTGAATTCGATGTACATTTTGGGAGACGCTTATTTACAGCTGAATGATAAACCCAATGCAAGAAGCGCTTTTCAGTTTTTTATTTCAGGTAACCAGAAGTCTGAAAAGATGGAATTTGCCAAATTCAATCACGCCAAATTGTCTCTGGACATGGGTTTTGAAGATCAGGCGATAGCTGGGTTGACTGATTTTCTATCTCAGTATCCTTCTTCGATACATGTTTCCGAGGCTAAGGAAATTCTTCTTCTCTATTATGCAAGGACAAACAACTACCGACAGGCACTGGAAATACTGAAACAGTTCCCTCAATCATCAACCTCTTATCAGCGATTGGCGCCCAGGATTTTCTTTGGCCGAGGTATTGAGCTGATCAATGATCTTCAATACTCCACAGCTGATGAACTATTCTTAGAGCTCAAGCAGTTTAAAACATCTCCCTTTTATGCGCCATCGATTTTCTGGAGAGGGGAGCTGGCTTACAGGAGTGAAAAGTACGAACAGAGTATTGGATTACTTAGCGAGTTTCTGCGAATCAGGGTGGAGCCACTTGGTGAGGCGACCATTGAACATGCTTGGTACAACCTGGGATATGCCCATTTTGAGCTGGAAGATTATGAAAAAGCAATGCCTTTCTTCGAAAAGCTGATTGCAAGCAGTAAACAAATCTCACAGGACATAAGAAATGAATCCGTTTTGCGTGCTGCTGATTGTGCGTTTATGGAAAAAAATACCACGAAGGCCAAAACATTGTATAGTCAGGTTAGCAATTCTAAAGGGGATGGGAATGACTATGCCAGTTTTCAACTTGCTTTAATTGCCGGTATTAACTCACCAACTGAGAAAATTAATTTACTCCGCGCTGCCTTACAAAAATTTCCGTCGTCCGAATATATCCCACTGATGACCATGGAACTCGCCGATACCTATATGTCAGAGGAAGACTTTGAAAAGGCAATTGTGTTTCTAGAAAAAATACCTTCTTTGGTTGATAAAGACGATGAATTTATTCCTGAATCATATTTGAAACTTGGTATTGCTTACTACAACCTTGATCAAAGTTCAGAGTCTATTACTCAGTATGAAAAATTGGTTACACAATTTCCGGCATCCACCCAAGCTGCAGAGGCGCTAGAAAACGCAAAAGCAATTTATGTTGATAAGGGTCAGATCGATGCTTATCAGGCCTTTCTTGAAAGTGGTGGCAGATCGATCGACAAACTTCAAAAGGATTCTCTTCTATTTCAATATGTTCAAACCACATATGCAGATGGCAAAGACCTTCCTTTGCAGAATGCTTTGGATGAATATTTAAAGAAATTCCCTGATGGCTTGTTTATTGCCGATGTGCTCAATTATAAGGCTGAGATCATGGCCAAACAAAAAAAATGGACTGAAGCAGCGAATTTTTATACGTTGCTTGCATCAAAGGGAACTACAAAGTATCAGGAAAAAGCGTTGAGGCAATCGGCCAGAATTTACTTTTTTGAACTGTCCGATTACAAAATGGCTTTGGAGAGTTTTTCCCAGTTGGTTACGCTAACAACAAAATCGGATGTGTTGCTGGAAGCCATAAGGGGACAGGTCAGATCATTTTATTTTCTAAAATCATGGAATGATGGAGCCGCTTCTGCAAAAGCATTGTTGGCCAATCCTGCTGCTAACAATGATGATAAATCATACGCTGACATCGTTTTAGGCTATGATGATCAAACGCAAAAGAAATTTTTGAGTTCCGTCGAGTATTTCAATAAAGTGGCCAAGAATAACCGTTCTTCATTGGGTGCTGAGGCCAGATACCAATTGGCATATAATCACTTTCAAACAGGTAATTTGACCGCATCCGAATCTGCCTGTATTGAAACAATTGAGCAGTCGGGTTCTTATGAACAATGGATAACACGCGCGTATATTCTTTTGGGCGATATTTTCTTTAAACAAAAGGATTATTTCAATGCACGGGCTACTTTAAAAAGTGTAATCGAGAATTGCAGCATTGCTGAACTAAGGTCTGAGGCTGAACAAAAGCTAATGAACGTAGAACAAGAAGAGAAAAGTAGTTTGAAAAAACAATAATATGGCCTGGAGAAATATTTATTTTAAATCTATATCAATAGTAACCTTGTGGCGGACTTCATTGTCTATTGCTATGTTTTTTTTAATGTATGATGTATTCGGTCAGACTGAAAGAAATAAAAAAGAAGTCATTAACATCACTTCCAGTTTTAAGCCAAGTATAGTAAAAACCGGTAAAATAGAATTTTCTGCAAGTCCGTTGAGCAAAGATCTCTCTTCCTACGATTTTGTTTATCCAATTGCTAAGACTCAATTTTCAACGCCCATGAGATCGTTCATGGTTCGTCCTCTTGCTTATAAGTCTGATGCGTTGGATAAAGATACTTCCAGTGTGTATGCAAAACTTGGGTATGGTAACCTGAACACGCCCTTTGCTTCTCTTGGTTTAAAACAAGAATTCACTGGCTCAACCCTTTCATTCATCGCAGATCATATTTCTTCAAAAGGGAATCTGCCTGATCAAGAGCTTCAGAACAGTTCAGTTGCTGTGAAATTCAGACAACGTATTGCGGAAAATCAATCCATGGATTTTAGTGCAGGATATGATCGGGATGCATATAGGCTTTATGGTTTTGATCATTCACTTTTCTCTTTTAACTCAACCGAATTAAAACAACAGTTTAATAATATTTTTATTGGAGCCGGCTATCGAATAATCACAGGAGTAAAAAATCAGGCAACATTTTCTCCAACGCTTCGTTTAGATTTACTTTCTGCTAGTAGAAATGTTCAGGAACAGCTTATTAAATTCAATTTGCCGCTGAGCTATACAATCAGTAATACATGGCGAATACATGCTGAACCAACAGCAGAGCTTGTTCAGCTAAGATCTGCACAAGATAAAAAATACAGTAATACGCTTTTTACTGTACCTGTTTTTGCTATCTATTCTAAGGGCAAACTTCAGGTGAAAGCCGGAATTATTCCAGTTTCCCAAACTGAAACATTTAACGTTGCGCCAGATATTCTAGTTACATATGCACTTCGACAATCTGGAGTAAAAGTTAAAGCTGGTGTATCTAATGTATTTAGAATGAACTCTTACCATTCACTCTATGGATTAAATCCATTTGTGCTTACTCCTGACACATTGACGATCTCTCACACTACTGATTATTTTGTTGGGTTTGATTTTGTCAATGCTAAAGGATTTCAGTTGAGGTTCAAGACCGGGGTTATTCAATATCAAAATCAACCATTGTTTTACAACTCATCAATTGATGGCAAAAACTTAGTATCTATTAGTGATCAGTCTTTTACCGCATTGAATCTAGAGGCAGGAGTTGATTATAGCCTCTCCAGGCAACTTTCAATAACTGCGTCTGTTCAAGCATTTTCTTTTGCCGATTTTGTCGGACAAATGAAGGCTTATGGCATTCTTCCACTCACTTTTTCTGGAGGAATTTCATGGAAGCCCCTGAAAGCGTTACATATCAAAGGCAGGGTCTTTTTATGGCAGGGAGCAATGGCCAAAGATTTATTGATGAAGGACATCAGACTTAAGGGAGCAGCTGATATCAGCATGGGGATTGAATACAGTTTGAATAAAAAATGGGCACTCTGGACCGATTTGAATAATATTGCAAACATCACCTATCAGCGCTGGCATCAATACCCTAGTTTTGGATTTCACGCAATGGGTGGCGTACGTTATTCAATCCATAAATAATATGTTAATGGACAACTCTCAACAGTTGAATATAAATTTCTATACTCGGTTTCTGATGCTCAACGGAGAGGTGACGATACCTGGTGTTGGTAAATTTGAACTGAATCGCATCGCTGCTAGACACGATGTTAATCATGACATGATCACAGCTCCCGCTTATACCGTACGTTTCAATTCAAATAAACTTGAGATGTCATCCTCTCAGATCGCATTTTTGATGAAGAAGTTGAATTTGACGCAGGAGGAGTTAGTTTCTGAGTCAGACTCATTTGCAGCATTGATCATGAATATGCTTCAGAGAGATAAAATATTCGATTGGCCTGGCGTTGGAAAATTAACGTATTCAGAAAGCGGATCCATTTATTTCGAAGGAATCAGATTTGAACATGAGTTCCTGACAAGTCAGCCTTTTATCAAAAACAAGATCATTGATTCTACTATTGAAGAAAGTTCTTCTGAAATGATATCAGTCGATGATCCCAATGATGATTTTTTGAATGATGCTGTTTCAAAAAAAGGAACTAAAAGATGGAGATCTGTTTCAACGGTGCTATTCTCCTTCGTGATCTTGATCTTACTTATACGTTTTCTATACGGAAGCTTCAGTATTCTTCAACCGCGGTATGATCCTATCAAGGCAGC
The DNA here is from genome assembly GCA_046303675.1 of bacterium. GTDB lineage: Bacteria > Bacteroidota > Bacteroidia > Chitinophagales > Chitinophagaceae > Pollutibacter. The sequence continues at coordinate 47,658 of JBKCFW010000006.1, read as the reverse complement.
TATCCCCACTGCAACCTATAAGCTCAAATAGAACTTAATATGTCAATATCCAAATGTCCATTGTGTGGCAAGGAAGATCTGGAAAAAAATATTAATGTAAAGGATCATACTGTATCATTAAGCTACTTTGAACTTGCCGAATGCAAGAGCTGTGGTTTCTTGTTTACACTTCATCCACCGAATGCCGAAACTATTGGGGCCTATTATCAGTCTGTTGATTATATATCACATTCCGACAGCTCAACAGTATTCTTAAATTCCATCTATCAAATTGTCAGAAAACGTGCAGTTTCATCTAAGCGAAAATTATTGTTTAAAACGACTGGAAAGAAGTCTGGAAGTATTCTGGACTATGGGTGCGGTACGGGTTCTTTTTTGAATGAGATGAAATCTGCTGGATGGAGGGTTGCCGGTATAGAACCCGATGCCAGCGCGAGACAAAAAGCGATTGATCAAACCGGAGTATTGGTTGAGGTTCCTTCTTATCTCAACAATATGCAGTCAGGCAGTATGGATGCTATCACGATGTGGCATGTTCTTGAACATGTACACGATCTCCATCAAACGATTAACGAATGCTTAAGGATTCTCAAGGATGATGGTGTGTTGATCGTTGCTGTTCCGAATCATAGTTCATTTGATGCAGCTCATTACAAAGCTTTTTGGGCAGCATTTGATGTACCTCGTCACCTTTATCATTTCTCTCCCGATACAATGAAGAAACTGATGAATATGCATGGTATGTCGATCGTCAAGATTCTTCCTATGTGGTATGATTCTTTTTACGTAAGCCTTCTTAGTGAAAAATATAAGCATGGAAAAACAAAAATCTTGAGTGCAATATTTATTGGTGTGATCTCCAATTTCAAGGCTTTTCTCACCCCGGGTGTTTGCAGTTCTCAGATCTATGTGATCAGGAAAAACTGATCAATTGTTCAGATAGTTCACCGCTTTTGACAGATACTCATCCTGTTTGTTCAATACTTGATAGTAAGCTGATTCATTCCATCTTATTCTGGCTAACATGGCTTTTATTCTTGTTTTCAAAAAATCACTTGATGTCTTGGACAGGGAATGATTCTGAATATCTGCGATAGATGCGAATTTGATTAAGTCTTGCACTATGACAGCCTCTAAATGATAGTTTGAAATGAATTCATCAACATTCTTGAAGCTAGCCAATACTTTTTTGTTTTGCATGAAATAGCGGTAAGCAAAATTGCCTATTGCGTTGTTCATGTAGAGTTTGTTAATTATGGTATCAAAGATCAAAGGGTCTATTGCAACTTCTGCATCAGGGGTTATGCCCCCACCTCCGTATAGTGTTTTTCCATTTGCTGTTCTGTATACCTCTTTTTTTATTTCTTTTGATGTGTCAGAGACTGTGTCTTTTTGTTGATGGATCCTGTTGATTAATTCCATCTCGTATTTTGCTATGCCCTCTGAGTAAGGCTTTTGGATGCTTCTTCCAAGCGGTGTATAATATCGGGCAGTTGTGAGTCTGAGAGCACTTCCATCAGACAAATAGAATTGCTCTTGTACTAGACCTTTGCCAAAACTTCTTCTTCCTATGATTTGGCCCCTTTCATGATCCTGGATCGCTCCTGCAATTACCTCACTGGCAGAGGCAGAACCCTCGTTTATCAGTATAACAAGTTTCCCTGTTTCAAATATTCCTGGACGTTTGGCTTTGTATTCTTTTCTGGGGTTATTGATTCCTTGTGTATAAACGATCATTTTGTTTTCGCCAATAAATTCATCGATGATGTCTATGGCCTCCTCTAAAATTCCACCACCATTATCACGCAGATCAAGTACCAATGATTCCATCCCTTGATTTTTTAGCTTCTCCAATGCCTCTATGAATTCTGAGTATGTGTTGGAGGAGAATCTGTTCAACCTGATGTATCCGGTCTTTTTGTCCATCATGAATGAGGCATCCAATGACTTTATAGGTATCTTTCCCCTGATAACTTGAACTGGCATCAATTTATGTTCACGAAGCAGTTTCAGTACTACAGGAGACCCGCCCGGACCTTTTACCCAACTTTTGAATTTTTCTGTGCTTTTTAGTCCAATGGCACTGCTGTCATTCACCATCAGTATCTTGTCGCCGATCAATATGCCAGATTTTTCCGCAGGTCCGTTTTCCATGACCGAAAGCACATTCACGGTATCATCAAAAATGTTGAATTCAACACCGATACCTTCAAAATGTCCTTCCAGATTTTCGTTGATCTCCATCAAATGACTGGAAGGAATGAATACGGAATGAGGATCCAGGGATTCGAGTACCCCGGAAATAGCATTATCGGATATAGAATCAATATTCACCTGATCAACATATCTTTTTTTCACCAGCTGCATCACTTCATTTAATCTGTTGCTGCCGGTGGAGCTAAAAAAACTTTTCGTCATTGGCATATTGCTGTGTAATTTGTAGCCAACGAACATGCCTAGGATCACGGCGATTGAAAAAAGAATAGGGAGTGCAGTGTTAATTTTCCTGTTGCTCATAATGTTCTTACAATGATATGTAGGCAAAGTTCCTGAATAAACTTGAAATATGACCGGATTAAAACTAATAGCCGATAGTGGAGCAACAAAAACTGAATGGCGCATAATTGGCATTGGCCGCCACAGATCTTTTTTCACCACTGGAATTAGTCCATATCATATGGATCAGTCGCAGATCGAAAAGGTCATTTTATCTGAATTTCCAACTTCTGTTTTTAAAAAGAAACTCGCCTCCATTCACTATTATGGTACCGGTTGTTACACCAAACCCAAGGCAAAAATTGTGCAACAGGCCTTACGTGCTGTTTTTCCATCCGTTCAAATAAACATTGGTCATGACCTCATGGGTGCAGCAATTGCACTCTGTGGTGACCAAAAGGGAATAGCCTGTATCCTGGGTACCGGATCCAATTCTTGTTTGTACAACGGAAAAAGAATTGTTTCCAATTCACCCGGGTTGGGGTATGTACTTGGGGATGAGGGCAGTGGAGCATATTTGGGAAAAAAAGTGATACAACACGTGCTATATGGGATTTTTGATAAGGAATTGATGGATGCTTTTATTGAGACATACAAAACTGATAAAGCCGAGATACTTCATCGTGTATATAAAGAGCCTTTTGCAAACAGATATCTTGCCGGCTTTTCCAAATTCCTTGCTGATCATCGTGGACATTACATGATCGAGAATATTATTGAAGACGGTTTGGGTGATTTTTTTAACCAGCATCTTGAAACCTATGCTCAGCGGTATGCTTTGCCTGTTCATTTCGTGGGAAGCATAGCTTTTTATTACAAGGACAAAATTGCCGACCTTTGTAGGTCTTATGGTTACAGCATAGGAAAGGTGATCAAACAGCCTATGGATGGACTAGTCGAATACCATAAACTTGGATGAGCTGAATACCCAACATGTTATGAACCTCAAAAACACAGAGCAGGATTCCAACTACAGAGATATCGAATCTATGTCTGTAGAGCATATCCTTCAATCAATCAATAATGAGGATATGGTGGTTGCCAAGGCTGTTTCAACTGCTTTACCTCAAGTAGCAGCTCTGGTAAAAGGGGTTGTGCAGAAAATGCTGCTTGGCGGCAGACTTTTTTATATTGGTGCAGGGACCAGTGGAAGACTTGGCGTTGTTGATGCCTCAGAATGTCCTCCAACCTTCGGTGTGGATCAAAACTTGGTTGTTGGAGTCATCGCAGGAGGTAATGATGCCATGTTCAAGGCGTTGGAATTTGCAGAAGATGATCTTCAGCAAGCCTGGAAAGATCTTTCTTCGCAACAGATCAGTGACGCCGATGTTGTAATCGGAATTTCTGCCAGTGGAACCACACCTTATGTGCTTGGCGGATTAAAAGCGTGTCAGGAAAATCGAATACTTACCGGATCGATCAGCTGCAATCAGGATGCAGTTATTTCTCAACATGCTGATTTCCCCATCGAGGTGCTTGTAGGTCCTGAATTCATCACGGGAAGTACCAGAATGAAGTGTGGCACTGCACAGAAGATGTTGTTGAATATGATCTCTACTGCTGTCATGATACAACTTGGTAGGATTGAAGACAACAAAATGGTGAATATGCAATTGACAAATGTTAAACTCATCGAACGGGGTACAGAAATGTTAATGACCGCTCTGGACATCAAGTCAAAAGACATTGCAAAGGAGTTGTTGCTCAGGTTTGGAAGTGTAAAAAAGGCTATAGAAGCATACAGGCTTGATAACACAAAATAGTGCATGCGATAGAACCATATTACAACTGGCGTCATTTGTACTCTTCCGAGGAAGATAAGTTGTCACCTTTTTTTGGCAGGGATCATTCAGAGTTTGAATTCACCCAAACCGTTTACAATTATTACATCCACCCACAATGGGATGATTTTGGTTCAACCACCATGTATCTAAAAGTACTTTATGCCGACTATGAAACTGGGGTTGCTATCATTGAATTTATAGGGGAGTGGAATGATGCTATTGAAAATGATATAATGACCTTAAAAAGAGACGTGATCGATAAAATGATATCACAGAATATCACCAAATTCATCCTGATCGCTGAGAATGTGTTGAATTTTCACAGCAGCGATGATTGTTACTATGAGGAATGGATTGATGATATCAGTGACGAAGGTGGTTGGGTGGTGATGATAGGATTGCCTGAGCAATCCAGATATGATTTTATAAAAGCCCGGATCAACAACTATATAGAGTTGATCGATATAAATGACTGGCGTACTTACACCCCTTCAAATCTGTTTACTAAAATTGACAACCTCATGCTCAAAAGGTTGAACAATTGAATCCCTTGAGTTTGTTTTTTCAACTAGAAAACATCAATAAATTTCCCATTTACACCAAATATCGTTGTATCATTTTTAATGATTGTGACTTACCTTTGCCATAATTCAAATCTTAGTAAATTCTGACTATGAACTGGAGTCAAATGTTCACCTCATCAATCGGAAAAAAAATAGTGATGGCCCTCACGGGAATATTCCTTGTCATTTTCCTTGTAGTCCATTGCTATGTAAATGCAAATGTGTTTTTTGCCAATCCGGCTGAAAATTTCAATCGCGCAGCTCATTTCATGGGTACGAATATGTTGATCAGGGTTACTGAAATTGGTCTGTTCGCCGGGTTTATCATACATATCATACAAGGGTATAAGTTGGAATTTCAAAACAGGTCATCTCGCAAAAGCCGATATGCAGTCACATCAGGTAATAAGACTTCTAAATGGTATTCTCGCTCAATGGCACTCTTGGGAACCCTTATTCTATTGTTTCTGATCGTACATCTTGTTCATTTCTGGGTGCCTTCAAGGTTTGGTGGATTAGAACCGGTAGTTTACAATGGAGTTGAACATCATGATCTGTATGCCCAAATGAAAAACGTATTTGCTGAGCCGATTTGGGTGATATTGTATATCGTTGGTTGTTTTTCTCTTTCATGGCACTTGTTGCATGGTGTACAAAGTGCAGCGCAAACTTTAGGGTGGACGAATTCTACCTATTACGGTATGATCCATAAGTTTGGGATTGCCTTCTCAATTATCATTCCCTTGATTTTCGCCCTGATGCCGATATTCATGTATTTTGATTTACCTACTTTGCCAGAGGGCCTTACATTATTGTTCTAAATAAAACAGAAGATCTATGCTCGATTCAAAAATTCCCGCCGGTAAGCTTGATGAGAAATGGACCAAATATAAAGGTTCTGTTAAGCTCGTGAACCCTGCCAACAAACGGAAGCTTGAGGTTATTGTAGTTGGAACAGGCCTTGCCGGATCTTCGGCGGCAGCCAGCTTAGGAGAGATGGGCTATAAAGTTAAAGCCTTCTGCTTTCAGGATTCACCGCGTCGTGCTCACTCAATTGCTGCCCAGGGGGGAATCAATGCGGCAAAGAACTACCAAAATGATGGCGATTCTGTTTACCGTCTTTTCTACGATACGATCAAGGGTGGAGATTATAGAGCACGTGAGGCCAATGTTCACCGACTTGCTGAAGTGAGTACCAACATAATTGACCAATGCGTGGCGCAGGGTGTTCCTTTTGCCAGAGAATATGGAGGCTTGCTGAGCAACAGATCTTTTGGGGGAACGCAGGTTCAAAGAACTTTTTATGCTGCCGGACAAACCGGACAGCAATTGCTCATCGGTGCTTATCAGGCTTTAGAGCGCCAGGTTGCACTAGGAACTGTAAAAATGTACGCTCGTCACGAGATGATCGAGCTTGTCATTATTGACGGTAAGGCGCGAGGTATTATTGCAAGAAATTTAGTTACAGGAGAACTCGAGCGTCATTTTGCACATGCTGTATTGCTTTGTACAGGAGGTTATGGTAACGTTTTCTACTTGTCTACCAATGCAATGGGATCAAACGTGACCGCCGCATGGAAGGCTCATAAAAAGGGTGCATACTTTGCAAACCCATGTTTCACACAAATACATCCTACATGTATACCGGTTTCAGGTGATCATCAGTCGAAATTGACCCTCATGTCAGAGTCTCTTCGAAATGACGGTCGTATCTGGGTGCCTGCCAAACAAGGCGATACAAGAAGTCCGAATGACATCCCTGAATCAGAAAGGGACTATTATTTGGAAAGACGATATCCAGCTTTTGGTAACCTTGTTCCAAGGGACGTAGCTTCTCGTGCGGCAAAAGAGCGTTGCGATGCCGGATTTGGCGTAGGCTCTTCAAAACAGGCCGTTTATCTCGATTACGCTGCAGCCATACAGCGTTACGGTAAGGCAGAGGTGAGTAAAAACAACCTTGGCAACGTATCTCCTGAAGAGATCACCAGATTGGGTAAAGAAGTCGTGAAAGAGAAGTATGGTAACCTATTTGCCATGTATGAAAAGATAACTGGTGAAAACCCATATGATGTGCCCATGCGTATCTATCCAGCGGTACACTACACCATGGGTGGCTTGTGGGTTGATTACGAATTGAAGACAACCGTTGATGGTTTGTACGCATTAGGTGAAGCAAATTTCAGTGATCACGGTGCAAACCGTCTTGGTGCTTCAGCACTTATGCAAGGTCTGGCTGATGGATATTTCGTTATACCTTATACTTTAGGAAATTATTTGGCGGATGATATCGGAACTGCTAATATCCCAACAGATCATCCAGCTTTTATCGAAGCAGAGAAAAACGCCAATGATCGTATTAATAAGTTGATGTCTATCAACGGAACAAAAACTGTTGAGAGCTTCCATAAGCGATTGGGTAAAATCATATGGAATGAATGTGGAATGGCCAGGACTGAGGCGGGCCTGAAGAAAGCCATAAAAGATCTGGCCGATCTCAAAGAAGAGTTTTGGTCCGATGTAAAAATCCCTGGTGCCATTAATGAAATGAACCCTGAATTGGATAAAGCGGGAAGGGTGGCAGACTTTATTGAGCTTGGACAGCTGATGTGTATCGATGCGCTAGAAAGAAAGGAGAGTTGTGGTGGACACTTCCGTGAGGAATACCAAACACCTGATGGAGAGGCCCTGAGGGATGATAACAACTTCATGTACGTTGCTGCATGGGAAAACAAAGGTGAATCATGGACTTTGCATAAGGAAAACCTGGAATATGAAGTCGTAAAACCAAGTCAGCGTAGCTATAAATAATCTTCAAAACAAGATAAAAACATTTTTATGCAACACTACTCAATGAACCTGAAGCTTAAGGTTTGGCGCCAGAAAAATAATAATGATCAAGGTCATTTCGAGACGTATGATGTTAAGGATATATCCTCAGAGATGTCTTTCCTTGAGATGATCGATGTCCTGAATGAAAGACTCATCGCTGAAGGGAATAGTCCTATTGCATTTGACCATGACTGTAGGGAAGGCATCTGTGGTATGTGTTCCATGGTGATCGATGGTCGTCCTCATGGCCCCTGGGAAGGAACAACTACTTGCCAACTTCACATGAGAGCTTTTAAAGATGGGGATGTTATCACTGTTGAGCCATTCAGGGCCAACGCCTTTCCGGTGATCAAAGATCTCATGGTTAATAGAAGTGCGTTTGACAGAATTATCCAAGCCGGAGGTTACATCTCGGTAAACACAGGTAATGCAGTTGATGGTAACTCTATGCCTATCGAAAAAGATAAAGCGGATGATGCTTTTGCAGCTGCAGCATGTATTGGTTGTGGTGCTTGTGTTGCTGTTTGTAAGAATGCATCTGCTATGCTATTTGTATCTGCAAAAGTTTCGCATCTTGCATTGTTGCCTCAGGGTGAACCTGAAAAAAAGCAGCGTGTTAAAAGTATGATTGCTCAAATGGATAAAGAAGGGTTTGGCAGTTGTACCAATACCTATGCATGCGAAGCAGAATGCCCCAAAGAGATTTCTGTGCTGAATATTGCACGTCTTAACAGGGAGTATCTGCAGGCGAGTCTCTCCGGAGATTGATCCCTTACATTGAAATCAATATTCGCATTACTCAGACTGGCTATTGTTTTTTTGTTCTTCTTTGGAACAATTGTATCCTCGTACGCCCAATCTACATCTAATCTCAGGAGGAAAACGCTTTTTATTACCGGCGATACGCTATTCATCGACACGTTGAGTATTGTCCCTAATTCAGTAGCGATCCCTAATATCCCTGCCACAGATTATCACATCGATTATTCCAAGGCAAGATTATCATGGATCAAAAAGCCGGATTATTCAAGTATTGAAATTACATATCGGGTGATGCCCTTGTTGTTGGGGTCACCGAACCGGCACTTGTCGTTTGACAGTGTCATGAATCGATTCCTTGTCTCTGGCGATAAGCTTACAGGTAAGCTCTTGTCTCAAAAACCTTTTGACTTTGGAAAAGTGAAATCGAATGGTAGTCTTGGACGCTCATTGTCATTTGGAAACAAACAAGATGCGGTGTTAAATTCCAGTTTGAATCTGCAGCTTAACGGATATATTGGAGATAGTATTCTTCTTGCTGCAGCGATCTCAGACAACAATATCCCTATACAACCCGATGGCAATACACAGAATCTCAATGAATTTGATCAGATATACATTCAGTTTTCAAAAGATAAGTGGAAGCTTTCATTGGGTGATCTGGATATACGACAGCGTCAGATGTATTTTCTCAATTTTTATAAAAGGTTGCAGGGAGTTTCTTATGAGAGTGAAAACAGACTTTCTGACAACCTAAACAACAAGATTTTGGTCAGTGGTGCAATCGCCAAGGGAAAATTTACAAGAAATGTTTTTCAGGGAGTTGAGGGTAATCAGGGGCCTTACCGATTAAAAGGAGCGAATCAAGAGCTTTTCTTCATCGTACTTGCAGGAACTGAACGTGTGTTTATTGATGGTGTGTTGATGCAGCGGGGGGAGGATCAGGATTATATCATCAATTACAATACGGCGGAAGTAACGTTTATGCCCCGTCAGATGATTTCAAAAGATAAAAGAATCCAAATCGAATTTGAATATGCAGATCGAAATTACCTTAACTCTCAGATCTATCTCAACAATAGGGTGGAAGTCGGCAAGAACCTGAACATGACCGTAGGTTATTTTGCCAACAATGATGCAAAGAACTCGCCAATAAATCAGACACTCAATACATCACAAAAACAATTTCTTTCGAGTGTTGGTGACCGAGTGAATAGTGCATTCTATCCATCTGCTATGCTGGATACATTTGCTCAAGGCAAGGTATTGTATCGGAAAGTTGACACGCTGTATGCTGCCAATCTCAGAGATACCATCTACGTATATGAGAACGAGAATAACGGAGATCTTTTTTCCTTGTCATTTTCTGACGTGGGGGAGGGATTGGGTAGTTATATCCTGGATCCTCGATCTGGAGCTAATGGGAAAGTGTATGCCTGGGTAGCGCCTGATTCACTAACAGGTCAAAAAAAAGGTAGGTATGAGCCAGTAGTGCTTCTTGTCGCCCCTAAAAAACAGCAAGTGATTTCAATTGGCACTGAGTGGTCTATCAATGAACATACACAGTTACTCACTGATCTTGCCTTAAGTAAATTTGATATCAACAGACTTTCCTCTAAAGACAAAAGTAATGATGATGGAATAGCAGGAAGGATGATTTTCAATAATAAAATGATTGTGGATCAGGCAAAACAGGTCGATTTGAAAACAGAAGTCAGTGCAGAATTTACCAGTGCAACATTTAAGCCTGTTGAACGATTGCGTAGTGTAGAATTCTCACGTGATTGGGGCCTGGACCTAGTGGTTGCACCTGCAGATGAGAGAATACTACAGGCCGGATTTTCGCTCGAACAACAAAAAATACACCGGTTGGCATATACAATTGGATCGTATGGTCGTGATCGAAATTTTGATGCTATCCGCCATAATCTTGAACATAATATTAATCAACACGGATGGAGAATTAACAATACTCTTGGAATAACATCTTTCAAAGATCATCTAAAGCAGGGATACTTTTTTAGGCCAATCATCGATATGAACAAAAGCATTCCTGCACTTGCCAATAGAGAATTTGGTATTAAGTATACCACCGAAAGAACTGCATCCAGGTTCATTTCCTCTGATTCTATTACGCCAGGCAGTTTCTCTTTCAATACTTTTCAGATTTCCACAGTTTCCAATCCATCACGATTGAACAAATGGGGGCTCATGTACTTTACCAGATCGGATGAGGTGCCTTTTGGAAAAGAGTTGATCAGAACCGACAGAAGTCACAACTTCAATGTTAATACTGAACTAATGTCCAATGATCACCACCAATTCAAATTGAATGCAACTTACCGAAAGCTTGATATCATAAACAATGTGCAAAGTAATACTACAGGGAATTCTTTGCTGGGTCGTGCTGAATATTTCACCGACATCTGGAAGGGTGCAATAACTGCAAATACCTTATATGAATTGGGTTCCGGTCAGGAGCCACGCAGAGAGTTTTCCTATTTTGAGGTACCTGCCGGACAAGGTGAATATACTTGGATAGATTACAACAACGATGGTGTTCAACAGATCAATGAATTTGAAGTGGCAAAGTTCAGAGATCAGGGAAAGTATTTCAGGATCTTTACCCCAACGAATGAATTTATTCGATCGAATTATCTGCAATTCAATTATAACCTTGTCATTAATCCCTCTGTAGCGCTTGCTAAATCACCCAATGGTAATTTTTTGATTGCAATACTTCGAAGACTTTACTTTCAATCTGCATTGCAATCCGGACAAAAACAATTGGCATCTGGATCCAGAAATTTTAATCCTTTTTCTGGTTTGATCTCAGATACATCGTTGCTTACATTCGATCAAATTCAAAGCCATACCTTTTCATATAACAAGTTCAGTCAGGTTTGGGGCATTGATCTGAATTATTTGCAATCAAGCAATAAGGCTTTTCTATCGTTTGGTTATGAGACCAGACGAATGAGGGATTTGTCTGTAAAACTGAGAAGCAACTGGTTTAAAATGCTAACACTCGATCTGATAGCGAGAGGAAGCAGCAATATTCTTCAAACGCCAAGTTTTGGCAATAGAAATTTTAATATAAAGGGATACGCTTTTGAGCCAAGACTGACATTCACACAACGCACCAGACTCAGATTGATCGGAAGTTTCAAGGAAGAGACCAAGAGGAATGCGCTTACTGATCGGGCGATCATTAGATCTTTCAATCTAGAAGGGAAATACAATATTGTTTCAACAACGTCAGTAAATTCCAGATTCACCTTAAGCAATATTCAATTTAATGGCCAACCAGCATCAAGCGTTGGTTATATTATGCTTGACGGACTTCAGCCGGGTCGAAATTTTATATGGACCATTGATATCACTAAACGCCTAAGCTCTTTTCTTGAGTTAGGCATTCAATATGAAGGAAGAAGAGCTGGAAGCTCAGGACTTGTAAATATCGGCAGGGCTCAGGTGAGGGCCATTTTATAATATCCCGGTTCTATCTCAATTCTGCCAAACCCTCGCCAATCTTGAATCCATTTTGATATACGCTGATCCTATAGCCTCCTTTGACATATTTTTCCGATTGTCGCAGATCAAAACTTACATTTTGTGCAATGTTTTGTTTGTATTCAATTTCTACCATAGTGGTATAGTCCAATTTGCCCTCTTCTCTTGTCTCGATAACGCCCGATGCCAAGGCCTCTTCTTTGATTACATTTCCTGATGGATCTTTTGCAATGACATACAGACGCTTTGTTCCTGAGGTAGCAATCCTGTTTTGATCCAGGTTGAATGATATTCTGAATTTATCTGCTCTTTTTGAGGATGAAGTAGATCTTTCTTTACCAGAATTCCTTTCATGAATTGCAACGATAGTAAAAGATGAAGCATTCAATGTAGATCCTACATCCACTTGTTTCTCCGCCTGATTTTTCGCAGCCTCACTACTTGATAGGTTTGAACTGAGCGTCCTGTTTTGTGAACTGAGATTTGACTTATCAATTGAAAGCTGCTGGTTTTCAGCCTGCAATCGCTGGATCTCATATACATAATCATCGATTCGGCTGTTCAGTTCGCTAACCAATTTTCTTGCTTCAGCAAGATCTGCAGCAGAAGTATTTTGCTTGTTGACAAGCGATTGAAATCTCTTTTTGATGATGGCCAGTTCATTATTTCTGTTTTTAACCAGACTATCAAGTTCGGTATTTGACTGCGTCAGCTCATTAAGCCGTATCATCGCGCTATCATATTCTTTTTGAACTGAATTCTTTGCTGAATCAAGAACCGCATATTGTGCATCTTTTTCAGCGATCACATTATTTGATTGGTTTTTTGAAAAAAAGAAGTAGATCCATGAACCAATTAATGCTATTGACAGCAAAATGATAATGCTGGTTTTATTGTCTGTTTTGTTATTCTGGGACTGGTTTCCCACTGAGGAATTTGATAAGCTCATAAAAAAAGTGGTTGAAGGTGATTATTCGGATTCTAAGTGATATTTTTGAGTCCCATACAAGTTAGATCAATTGCTATGAGAAGTATTTTTCTCTGTGTAATTTATTTAACGGATGCTATTTTATCACAATTTTTCACTGCTGATTTTTAAATACAAATAGATCATTTAGTTGAGTGTAGAACAAATCATATCAGATTGGAAACGCGGAGCTACACATCCTGTATACTGGCTTGAGGGTGAGGAACCATATTATATTGATAAGGTAACTCATTATGCTGAACATGAACTCTTACCCCCAGAGCAAACATCTTTTAATTTGACCGTTTTCTATGGTAAAGATTCAAAAGTTGAAGATGTTTTGAACTCATGCAGACGTTACCCCATGTTTGCTGATAGACAGGTGGTCATTTTGAAAGAGGCTCAGCATATGAAAGAGATTGATAAGCTTGAGCCGTATATCACAAACCCGTTGATCTCTACTATTTTTATTGTTGCGCACAAAGACAAGAAATTAGATGGACGCAGCAAACTAGCCAAGCATCTCAAAAATCATGCAAAAGTAATTTCAACAAAAAAGTTGTATGATAACGAGCTGCCGGAGTGGTCATTAAATCTTATCGGTCAAAAGGGGTTAGAAATTAAACCGAAGGCGCTTCAGATACTCCTTGAGCATCTGGGGAATGACCTTCAGCGTATTGAGAATGAGATTGACAAGCTCGTTGTAAATTTGAAAGGAAGGAACCAAATTTCCGAAGATGACATCGAGTCTTTTGTTGGAGTCAGTAAAGAGTTCAATATTTTTGAGTTACAAGCAGCCATCATCAATAAGGACCTTCCCACAGCGTTAAAGATCTTGAATTATTTTGCCTCAAATCCAAAAGCAGCGCCAATTCAGTTGATCCTTCCAACATTATATGCTTTTTTCAGTAAACTATATGCAGTCTCTGCAAGCAATACCAGGGATGAAAATGCTATTGCATCAATCCTTGGCTTAAAAGGTTTTTTTGCCAAGCAATATATGCAGGCGATGCAACGGTATTCTTTCTCAGAGGTTGAAAAAGTACTGATTCTGTTACAGCATTACAATTTGAAAAGTATAGGGATAGACAAGGGCGATGTTGATGATGCTGAGCTGATGAAAGAATTTGTTGCCAAGGTCATTCTCAATGCATGAGTTTTTTCAAAACTTCAGTGATGATCGTTTTATCTTTTCCAAGTTGGGCGATCAGCTCATCTAAATTTGCAAATTTCATTTCATCTCTAATGAAGGCCAGCAACGAAACCCTGATTTTCGTTCCATAAATTTCTTCATCGAAGTTAAAAATATGAACTTCAATTCTTCTCTCTTTACCGTTTACTGTAGGGCGGTATCCAATGTTCATCATTCCCTGAAAACTCCGGGATATCCCATCATATAAAAGTTGAACACGAACAGCATATACTCCTGACCCCGGAACCAGTTTTTCTACTGTGGTAAGTGAAAGGTTTGCTGTGGGAAATCCAAGTTTTCTTCCTAGTTTATCACCTTCAATGACTGTTCCCTCCAGTTGATAGGGATAATTCAACAGGTCATTTGCTTTACTGATATCGCCCGCGGTCAGTGCCTGTCTGATTACTGTAGAACTGATCTGTGCATCATTCAAGAGCTTTTGAGGTATCTGTCTTACCTCATAGTGATGTGTTTTGGCCATTTCAGCAAGCAACACATAATCACCTTGTCTGCCTTTGCCAAATCTATGATCATATCCAATAACGATAATTTTAGGAGAGAAGAGGCGGATCAAAAAATTTATGATATAATCATGAGCACTCATTTCTGAAAAGGCCTGATCAAAAGGGATGATCACGAGGTGATCTATTCCTATTTTCTCCAATCTTTCAATTCTTTCCGCCATACTTGTCAGTAGCGCAGGGGCCTGATCACTGTTCAGGATTCGTCGGGGGTGAGGATCAAAGGTGATCACAACAGTTTCTCCATCCGATTGACGCGCTTCCTCTTTTAGCTGTTCCAGAATGGCACGGTGACCTGAATGAACCCCGTCAAACGTGCCAATCGTGATAGCAGCATTCCGGAACGTAGGCAGATGGTCAGAATGAAAATGAACTTTCATGATTGGCTGCAAAATTATATCAATTGACACATTCAACATCCTGTTGATAAGAATGGGTATAATTTCTTGTTGTTTCAATGATCTAAAGTAGATTTGCCTATTCGCTATAATCACATGAGTTTATATCAACAAAGAGGTGTTTCAGCCCAAAAAGAAGAGGTTCACGCTGCGATCAAGCATTTAGATCAGGGTCTTTATCCGAGTGCCTTTTGCAAGATCTATCCTGATTACCTCACTGGTGACCAGGACCATGTGAATGTCATGCATGCAGATGGAGCAGGCACAAAAAGTATTTTGGCTTATTTGTACTGGAAGGAAACCGGCGACATTTCTGTTTGGCGTGGCATTGCACAAGATGCTGTGGTCATGAACCTAGATGATCTGTTGTGCATAGGGGTGTATGATAATATCATTTTCAATTCAACGATTGACAGAAATAAAGGACTGATTCCTGGGGAAGTGTTAAAGGAGATCATTGATGGTACGAGTCAGCTTTTCGCTGAGCTTGAAACGATGGGTGTAAGGGTTCACTATTTAGGTGGTGAGACAGCTGATGTGGGGGATGTTGTACGGACAGTTGCAGTAAATGGTACCATGACTGCCAGGTGGCACAAGAAGAAATTGATCACCAATGAAAAAATAAAACCTGGTAATGTGATCGTGGGTCTTTCCAGTTCCGGAAAATCAACTTATGAAAATGACTATAATAGCGGAATTGGCAGCAATGGGCTGACCAGTGCGAGACATGATATGTTTTCATCGATCTATGCTCAGTTACATCCGGAATCTTTTGATCCGGCCCTTTCAAGGGATGTCGTCTATATTGGCAAGCATAAAATGACCGATAAAGTTGATATTCCAGGATATGATGTCAATGCAGGAAAGCTGGTCTTGAGCCCAACACGTACTTTCGCTCCAATTATCAGGGAGATCCTTGAAAATTGTTTTGATGGTGTAAATGGACTTATTCATTCCAGTGGTGGGGGACAAACAAAATGTCTCAAGTATCTCCCTTCACCGATGAAGATCATAAAAGATAATCTATTTGATATTCCTCCTGTATTCAAACTGATCCAATCAGCCAGTGGTGCCAATAATCGTGAAATGATGCAGGTGTTTAATATGGGATGCAGAATGGAGATCTTCACTACAGAAACTTATGCCCAGCAAATGATTGATGTTGCCCGAAGATATGATGTCGATGCACAGGTGATTGGAAGGGTAGAGGAGCATGATCACAAATCACTGAGCATATGCCATGATGGAGAGGAGCTGACATTCTAAATCATCTGACTTTTGTCAGTATCTTCGATCACCTTATGTTATCATTAAAATTTCGTTCATGAGTCTGGAAGTTTTATCAATCAACAAAGCGAATATCTATCAGGGGACTTCACTTATACTCAGTGATGTGAACATCACTGTTTCTAAAAGTGAGTTTGTGTATTTGGTTGGGAAAACCGGAACAGGAAAATCAAGTTTGTTAAAAACATTGTATGGTGAACTTCCATTAATAGAAGGAACGGCAAATGTTGCAGGCTTTGATCTTAAACTGCTTACTTGGAAGACCGTTCCTTTTCTAAGAAGGAATATTGGAATAGTTTTTCAGGATTTTCAATTGCTTACTGACCGCAACGTTCATGATAATCTTAAGTTTGTTTTAAATGCAACGGGATGGGCAAATGAAAAAGAGATAGAGGATAAAATCGATGAGGTTTTGACCAAGGTTGGATTAAAAACAAAAGGATTTAAATTTCCGTTTGAACTTTCCGGAGGAGAACAACAACGTGTCGATATCGCCAGGGCCTTGCTGAATGCTCCAAAACTTATTTTAGCAGATGAACCTACAGGTAATCTTGATCCTGAGACTACTGAAGAGATCATGAACCTTTTGTTTCAAATTTGCAAGGAATCAGGCACTGCTATCGTAATGGCTACCCATGATTATATGGTGATCAATAAATATCCGGCCAGGGTGATCAGGACCGAAGGTGGTAAAGTGATTGACAATGCTAGTATAGGATCTTGATCAGTTGATTCACCGCATCTTTATGTCGATAGGTGTTGTTGAGCAATGACTCTCTCCTGAAGTGATCATCCTCTGTATATTCCTTCTCAAAGAGGTCTTTTACTTTTTCAATGTACTCTTCGGGTGTTTTTGCAATTGAGCAAGCCGCAAACAGTTCAGGTTCTTTCGCACCTTTTTTGTTGGTTAATACATGTTTGCCCAGCATTAATGATTCGCGTATACTGTCTCCCGTGTTAGATGATATAAATGATGGCAGTACACAAACCTGGGCTTTTTTGATAAGGTCTTGCAATTCTTTTTCACTCGGATCAGCAACAAGACAAGTATGCATTCTCAGGTGTGCAGCTTTTTCCAGGAAATCGGAGGGCCCTCTTCCAGCAACGACAAAAGGTATTTCAATTTTACTGAACACATTTTCCAGCAGCCACATCGCGGCGTATTCGTTCTCTCTTTCTGAGAGTTTGCCATAATAAAGACAAAATCCCCCCTTTCCCGCCTTGTAAAAGGGTATGGGGAGTCCGGTGAATTGAGGGATGAATATGGGATTGATATCCTTACTTACACTGTGTATTTTTTTGTTGAGTTCCTCGGACTTTGTGATGCAGCATGTTTTATTTAAAATTTTCTTTTCGTAGCTTTTACAAAGCACATGTTCAATGAAGTAGTAAATTTTTTTTGCACCAAATGGTGTGATCCTCAGGAGGTCGCGATAATAAGCGCTTTCCAATCTGTGTAAACGAAGGATTGTTTTTCTATTGTTGATTACGCGCGTATCATTTAACAGGTATGTTGTATGTAATCCCTCAAATATAATTGGGTAACTGTCTTTTTGAAGCCGATTTTCAAGTTCCTTGTTCGCCCTGGAGCTGACAATATATGGTAACAGTAAAGCGAACCCTTTATGTCCCTTGTTTCTTTCATAATAATGAACTTCATGGCAAAGATCATCAAGTAATGACGACCTCTCTTTGCCGTAAGCATAGCAATGAAGATGAACATTGACACCATTTTCCTTGAGTGCCATGATCTTGTTCATGGTGTCCCTCAGTAATGGGGTGTCAGCCGGGTATGGGATATCATAAGAAATGATATGGACGTGTCTGTTCACCTTATATATAAAATACAATATGGGCTGAATTGTTCTTATTACCTTTGAATAAATTTATCAAATGACCGGTTCAGACCATAATTCTGGCTTAAGGCCACAACGACCTTGGTTTTTGACGTTGTTATGTTACCTTACAATTTTTGCAAGCAGCTACATGCTTATTTCTGCCCTAACGGCCTTATCAGATCTTGAACAGAGTATTGCGTCCAGCCAGGAGCTTTTTGAGAGGGCTTTCAGGAACAATAAAGCAGATCAGGAGAAACTGGACCAAATGTTGAGTGACGTTTCAGTGGCAAATACAACTTCCAACCTGAGAGATTACAATATATTCAGTCTGTTTTCTAATGTTTTGACCCTTTTAGGAGCCAGTTTGATGCTCAGGCTAAAGAAAAATGGGTTTCGCTTCTATTTATTGGGTACCCTCATCGGCGTGATTGCCCCTATTCTCGTTTTTGGTTCAGGTAATTTCCTTGGTTTTGCCTTTGCTTTTACTTCTGCCTTCTTCGGGGGACTGTTTACCTTACTTTATGCGCTGAAAATGAAATACATGGAATAATATGGAGTTGTGGGGGCGACGTCAATTCCTTTGATTTATTTGTCTTTCAGAAAGAAAACCCTACCTTTGCCCCCAAATTTCGAGCTGAAAATTTAGATGAATTAAAAAAAACTGAGATGTCAAGCGTAACAAAAGAAAAAAAATCTTCAATCGTTGCCGAATTCGGAGGCAATTCAAAAAATACCGGATCAATCGAAGCACAAATTGCTCTTCTTACTGAAGAAATCAATCAGATCTCTGAACACCTGAAGCAAAACAAAAAGGACTTTTCAACCCAGCGTGGACTTATGAGAAAAGTTGGTCAGAGAAAAAGATTATTGATGTACATGAGCAAGCACAACTTGCTTGGCTATCGTGCTATCCTTGAAAAATTAGGACTTAGAAAATAACATTATACAAAAACGTCATATTCCCAACACCACGTTGGGAATATTGCTTTTTGGAATATTCCAAAAAATCATACCATGCTACAACAACAATTTCAATCAAGTTTCGATCTTGGAAACAACAGGATCGTAACGATCGAGACTGGTCGTCTTGCGAGACAGGCAGATGGCTCAGTGACAGTAAAACAAGGCAATTGTATCCTCCTGGCTACAGTGTGTGCCAATAAGGAACCAAAGGAAGGACAAGACTTTTTCCCCCTCTCCGTTGATTATCAGGAAAAATTCTCCTCTGCGGGAAGGATACCCGGATCATTTTTCAAGAGAGAAGGTAGGTTGAGCGATTCTGAAATATTGATCAGTCGTTTAATTGATAGGGCTCTTCGTCCGTTGTTCCCGGAAGATTACCTCTGCGATGTTCAGGTTCTTGTAACCCTGATCTCGTCTGATCCTGAAATCATGCCGGACGCACTTGCTTGTCTTGCTGCTTCTGCTGCTTTAGCCGTATCGGATATTCCCATCAAAGAGGTGATCTCTGAAGTGAGGGTAGCAAGGGTAAACGGAAGTTTTGTGATAAACCCAAGCAGAACTGAACTTGCAAATGCCGATATGGATTTCATGATCGGTGCTACATCCAAGAACCTGATGATGGTGGAGGGTGAATCTAAGCAGTGTTCAGAAGAGGATGTAGTGAAGGCATTGGAGATCGCACACGATGCAATTCGTATACAAATCACCGCACAGGAGGAACTCAGACAAAAGGTTGGTGTTAAGGGAAAGCGTGACTATCCAAAGCCGCCAAGTGATGAATCCATTGAAAACAAAGTGAAGGAATTTGCAAAGGATAGAGTTTATTCAATTTCCAAAAGCGCTAGCGCCAAATCTGATCGTAGCAGTGCATATGATGTGTTGAAAAAAGAGGTTGTTGCCTCACTTGGTGAAGATGCTACATCAGAAAAGATCAAGTTGGCAAAAAAGTATTTTGAAGACCTGAAATGGGAAGTGGTAAGAAACATGATCATTGATGACAAACATCGTTTAGATGGAAGAAAACTAAATGAGGTTCGCCCATTGGATATGGAAATTGATGTGCTTCCTTCTCCCCATGGTTCAGCGTTGTTTACCCGTGGAGAAACCCAATCACTCACCACAATAACATTTGGCACACCCCAGGATGAGCTTCTTGTTGAGACTGCTGCAAAATCCGAGTACACAAAATTTATCCTTCATTATAACTTTCCTGCCTTCTCAACCGGAGAGGTAAAGCCAATGCGCGGACCGGGTAGAAGAGAGGTTGGACATGGAAACCTTGCTCTACGCTCGCTTAAGCAGATGATGCCGGGTTCTGATTATCCATACACCGTAAGGGTTGTTTCTGATATTCTTGAATCCAACGGTTCTTCATCAATGGCAACTGTTTGTGCCGGTTCACTGGCGCTGATGGATGCGGGCGTACCCATAGAAAAACATGTCAGTGGGGTAGCAATGGGATTGATCACCAGGCCTTCAGATGGCAAGTATGCCATTCTTACTGATATTCTTGGAGATGAGGACCATCTTGGAGATATGGACTTTAAAGTAACTGGAACAAAGGATGGTATTTGCGGCATACAGATGGACATCAAAATCGATGGTCTTAGTATGGATACGATGAGAGAGGCGCTGGCTCAGGCCAAAGAGGGTCGTCTCCATATCCTGAAATCAATGTATGCCTGTGTTGCTGCAGCACGCTCAGAGGTTAAGCCGCATGCACCGAGAATGGAGAAAATGTTCATTGATAAAGAATTCATTGGTGCGGTGATCGGACCACAAGGAAAGATCATACAGGAAATTCAGCGTGAAACCGGCGCAACCATCAACATCGAGGAAGTTGGTAATTATGGTGAGGTTAGCGTATTCAGTGCATCTAAGGAAAGCCTTGACAAGGCAGTTGCCTGGATCAAAGGAATTGTTGCCATGCCTGAAGTAGGTGAAGAATATGAAGCCAAGGTAAAATCAATCATGCCTTATGGTGCTTTTGTGGAATTCATGCCTGGTAAACAAGGCTTACTTCACATCAGCGAAGTAAGCTGGAAAAGACTGGAAAACCTTGACGGGATTCTTAAAGAGGGGGATGTGTTGAAAGTGAAGCTTATTGGAATTGACCATAAAACCGGTAAGTTCAAGTTGAGTAGAAAAGTGCTCATCCCAAAGCCTGATTTCTCACCAAACGAAGGCGGATCTGAAGCTTAAAACTATATCAGGGCCGGCTTTACGCCGGCCTTTTTTTTATGCGTTACATTGAGATTTTTTTCAAAGATGTTCCGGAAGGGAAGATCGATTTGTTGGTTGCTATCTTGCCCGATTATGGTTTTTCAGGGATGGAAGAACTTTCAGATGGATTGAAAGCCTATTCGTCTGAGCAAGAAGCAGATACAGAAGGGATAAAAGCATTTGCTGATTCTCATACATTGCGTTTCATCACTACAATCATTGAAGAGCAAAATTGGAATGAAACCTGGGAGTCAAACTTTGATCCCGTCATTCTTCCGGGTAAAATACATGTTCGTGCTCATTTTCATGCACCGATCATTGATGTAGAGCATGAGATTGTAATAACCCCCAAAATGAGTTTCGGTACAGGACATCATGCTACCACGATGATGATGATGAAAGCCATGCTTGACATCGATCTTGTTGACTCAAGGGTAATTGATTTTGGAACGGGTACCGGAATTCTGGCCATTTTAGCAGAAAAACTTGGTGCACGAGAAATCGATGCCATCGATAATGATCAATGGAGCATCAACAATGCCGAAGAGAATGTGCTTAACAATAAAGGAGTAAGAATAAATACCAAGTTACTTGACTCATTAACCACCTTGGCTCCAGCAAACCTTATCTTGGCCAATATCAATAAATCGATCCTTCTTTCTAACCTTAACGATATACACAATAAAGTGCTGCCAGGGGGAAAAATTATAATAAGTGGTTTATTATCAATTGATTATGATGAAATTATTGATGCATATCAACAAAATTTTGGAGATCCTGTTGGCAAATACTCGGAGAATGGGTGGATTGCATTTGTCTTTGAAAAGGGAGTTTAACATTTGCATAAGCTCCGTTTAATTATATTTTCGTTAATTTTGTTGTCCCTTAAAAAGTGAAACTGAATTGATGAACGAGTTATTCCTTATCATATTAGCCTATCTTATTGGTTCAATTCCTACATCACTTATCGTAAGCAAAAGTCAGTTTAATATTGATATTCGTGATTACGGTAGTGGTAATGCAGGTGCAACCAATACTTTTAGGGTACTGGGCTCCAAGTGGGGTACTTTCGTCATGATCCTTGATATGCTCAAAGGTCTGATAGCAGTTAAATTGGCTTTGTTACTGCCTTTTTACGTTGATGATGAATTTGCCCGTACTAATTTTCAAATTGGACTTGGCTTAGCGGCTGTCTTGGGTCATATTTTCCCTATTTGGGCTGAATTCAGGGGCGGTAAAGGGGTTGCAACCTTATTTGGTCTGATCATTGCCATTTCACCATGGACAGCCTTAAGCTGCGTTGGTATATTTTTGATAGTCCTTTTTCTTACACGTTTTGTTTCACTAAGTTCCATTCTGGCAAGTCTCGCTTTTCCAATATTCATCCTCGTAATTTTCAACGTTGACAACGACGCTTACAGGATCTTTGCCATTGCAGTGGCTCTTTTGGTCATTCTTACACACCAAAAAAACATTGGAAGATTGATATCAGGAAGCGAGAGCAAGGTGCCGATCTTCAAAAATCGCGATAGACGCAGGTCTCAAAGAAATTAAAGGCGAAACAAATTAGGTAGGCAGACCATTTTTACTAGAAATCAAAGGTGGATTTTAATATTTTTTGTGGAAAAAGTGTTAATTTTAACGCCCCAAACTAAACTAACTGACGAATGCTGATTAACATGTTTGAGCGACTTCAGCTTTGTGACGAAAAGAACATTTTAATTCAAGGTATACCTTCAACCCTTGAAAAGTATTTTACAAAACTATCTTTTGCCAAGAATGTTACCCCTTTATTGAAAACACGAAAGATCGAGTTTGCGTTGGTTTTTGCAATTAACTACAAACAACTGACAACTATTTTATCTGACGTTGTTCCTGCTTTGAAAACCGGAGGAAAATTATGGATAGCTTATCCCAAGCCAACATCCAAGATCGTCAGTGATCTAAACCGAGATTGCAGCTGGGATTGTTTGAAATCAAAAGGGTTTTCTACGATCGATGAAGTTGTTATTGATCATGTTTGGACCGCACTTAGGTTCTGTACTATAAAAAGTCATCTCGATTGCAAAGAGGCCGATATGGCTGAAATGGATGCAGATGCGATCGTCAAGGATATGATCGCTTCCTCTTCACTTAATGTTGGTGCATCGCTGGGTTAATTTGCAGACTGCCTACACTATCTCTTTACATTCGTTTATTAGTTTATTGAAATCTTTCATTAAGTGAATGTTGGTGTCGATAGATGTTACGTCTCGGAAGGCTGGACCTCCACAAATAATTTTTTTATCAGGAAAACGGTTTGCAAGCGCCTTGAGATAGCCGAGTGTATCGGAAGAAGTGAAGTTGGTCATTAAGTATAGCAAGAGTACGCTTGCTTTCACACTCCCAAGACACTGTTCCACAATCTCCTCACTGGTATTTACACCCAGGAAATATGTTTTGACCTTGTTTTTCTTGAGAATGTATTGGAGGTATAACAAAGGTAATTCATGATATTCGCCAGTTGGACAAAATAAAATAACCTTTGATCTATTATTGGTATCTGATCTCGGAAGTCTGTCAATCGAAGCAATGAGTTCATTTCTGATCAGGTTGCTTGCAAAGTGTTCTTGCAACGGAACGACATTCCCTGTCAACCACAAATTACCAATCCTTACAAGAAATGGAAATATAATCAGTGTGTATAGATTTTCCTCACCCATTGTTTCAAGTAGTTCTGAGTATAGCTTTAGAAATGAGGATTCATTCATTTCAATTGAGTAACCAATAAGTTGGTTAATAAACACCTCAAAGCTTGTTTTTTTATCGATCAGGTAAGTGAATGAATTGATTTCTTCAATTGACATATTCGCGATTCTCGAGATCTTTACTCCGCTGTGATACAGACAAGATATTCTGAGTATGTGACGAAGATCATTATTGTCATATTGCCTGTGCTTACCAGGTGAGGAAGGTGGCATAATGATACTATATCTTTTCTCCCATACTCGCAGCGTATGCGCCTTGATTCCGGTAAGATTTTCTATATCTCTGATGTTAAAGAGATTCATTAAAAAAATTTGATTGATGAATATAGCCAATCGCTCCTATTTTACAATAGACTATCGATCATATTCTTAAAATCCTCCTTTTGTGTTACATTTGGATAGAAAAAAAATTAAACAATGAGCATAGGCTGGCTGATATTTATTTTAGCAACTGCAGGTTTTCACATTGGCCTTTACGGTATGTTTAAGAAAGCTGATATAAATCCATGGAAAGCATTAATACCTTTCTACAATACGTATCTTATGGTAAGAAAGATGGAGCTAAAACTCCATTGGTTTATTCTTCAATTCATACCAATAGTTGGTCAATTCATTACGATCTGGTTGTGTATAAAATTTGTTGAACATTTTGGACGCTTCTCTGTCTTGCATCATGCAGCTACTGTTTTTATTCCTTTTATATATTTTCCGTACCTGGGATTCTCAAAAAATGAACGTTACGCTGGAATACCCATTGTAAAGAATTATACCAAGTCTGCAACCCGTGAGTGGATTGATGCTGCAGTGTTCGCCGTTGTTGCAGCAACGATCATACGAACTTTTGTATTTGAAGCCTATGTCATTCCAACCGGTTCTATGGAAAAGACATTGCTTGTAAACGATTTTTTATTCGTGAGTAAAACAAGTTATGGTCCGCGTGTGCCCAAAACTCCATTGTCATTTCCTTTTGTGCACCATACACTGCCTTTCGGGAATATGCAGTCATATCTGGAATGGATCAATTTACCCTACAAGCGATTTTGGAACAGCGAAGTAAAGCGCAATGATGTTGTCGTTTTCAATTATCCGGTAGGGGATACGGTGATCAGGGAATTCCAATCTGAGATAAATTATTATGACTATCTACGTGCCTATGAAATGAGGGGCGGAACCAGACAAATGCTCTTTGAAGAACGTGACGACATCATAACAAGACCAGTGGATAAACGTGAAAATTTTATTAAACGATGTGTTGGGGTTGCTGGTGATACTCTTGAGATAAAAGATGGGCTCGTTTATATCAATCACCAATTGAATGATGTTCCACCTGCTTCTGAGATGCCTTACTACGTTACATTGGATGGAAAAGGATTTTTCTCAGAGGATTTTATTAAGAATGAATTAAATATTGACCCTGAAGATCAAGAGCAAAGAGATCTGCTGCAACTTCAGGACAGACAAAATACCTATCGCATCACACTTACTCCGCAACAACTCAAGATGGTACAGGAACTTCCTTTTGTAATCAAGGCATCCATTCAGCCAGATCTGAATACGAGTGGTTTTGGTAATACATTTCCATACGATACTGCACAGTTCAAATGGAGTGAAGATAATTATGGTCCGATTTGGATTCCCAAAAAAGGTCATATAATTGAGCTGAATGATAAAAATATCGCGCTATACCAAAGAACAATTCAAGTATATGAGAACAATACTTGGGAAAACCGCGATGGATCTATCTATATCAATGGTGAGAAGGCAACTTCTTATACTTTCAAAATGAATTATTACTGGATGATGGGGGATAACCGTCATAATTCGCAGGACTCCAGGTTTTGGGGTTTTGTTCCTGAGGATCATATCGTAGGTAAGGCATCTCTGATCTGGTTCAGCTGGCAAAATGGACCGCGATGGAACAGGATATTCAATAAAATCAAGTAATCAGCTCTCAGAATCTGGTTATTTCGCCGGAGAGGAATTTCAGTGTCATTGCTGAAAGTTGAGCTCTGTATTGGGCTTGTATCAATCGATCTTGTGCTTCGATCAAACTGAGTTGTGCTTGTCTAAGTTCAATTGAATTTGTTTGCAATTTTTTGAAACGCTCTGTTGCGATCATATTATTTTCCTCAGCCAATTTAATATTCTTTTCTTCAACGTTGATCAGTGAAAGGGAGTACTCATAATCCTGATATGCGATGTACAGGTCGCGTAGAATAGCCGTTCTGATTTGATCAATCTGAAGATCCTGTCGCTTTTGTTGTACGCTGTTTACCTTTAATTCAGTTTTGGTCACATTGCCTGCAAAAATTGGAATACCTACACCAACGCCTATATTCGGACCGAATGTCTGGTTGGTAAGGAAGAATCCTGCCTTTGATCTGGATCTGTTCAAAGTGGTGTTTGAATTGAGCGTAAGTGAAGGAATTCTTTGAGAATTGATGATCTTTCTTTCTGTTAGCAGATTAAGCTTTTCCTGTTGAGCGACAAGCAATTGTGGATTTTGTTTTTCAATTTTTTCAACGATCGCCTGATAGTTCAGATCCGGAATCTGAAATTGATCCTCTGATGCAATAAAAGGTTCATTTACTGCTCGCTTCAAAATTGTATTGATAAGTGCTTTGGTATCTGAAATTTGATTAGTTATTTCTTTAAGATTAACCAGTTGTGCATTAAGATCAATTGATGCTTGAAGCATATCTGTTTTTGCGGCGCTACCAACGTCAAGTCTGGTTTGTGCTATTTTTAACCTGTCTTCAGACAGAGCGATCATAGCTTTTGTAGCGAGGGTCTGTTTATTCAGTCTGATCAAATTATAATAGGTACTGATCACATCAAATACGATCTGATCAATTTGTTGATTCAGCGCAATTGCTCCCATTTTTTCAAGCGATTCAAAGCGTTCTTTTGTTGCTTTTACCCGTTGCCCATTAAAAACCCGCCAGCTTATTCCCACATTAGCATTGAAGTTGCTGTTTGATACATTATTTCTTTGAATATTGCTGCCATTGGCTAATTTTTGGTCAATGTTCGAAACTGCGTCCGTATTTGATATATTTCCCGTTATTGTAGGCAAGCCTCCTGCATTTCCCCAATTGTTGTTGATTTTAGCAATTTCAAGGTCTGAACTTGCAATTTGAATCTCAAGGTTCTGGTGTAAAGCTATATCGACTGCTTGTTTAAGGGTAAATAAGCTGTCCTGTGCGTTCAAGGCACCAGACAAAAGGAGGGCAAGTGCAAATACCTTAACTTTCATGGATCTGTCTTTTTTTTCTCGAAAAATAGGTATAGAGGGATGGTACAACAAACAAGGTCAGTATCAATGAGAATAGAAGTCCGCCGATTATTACAATTCCCAGGGGCACGCGACTCTTTCCTGCTGATCCCAATGCCAGTGCAATTGGTAAAGCTCCGAGAGCCGTAGCGAGTGTAGTCATCAAAATAGGTCTCAACCTTGCTACTGAAGCTTCCATTACAGCGGTGAGTTTATCTATTCCTTTTTCGCGTTTTTGGTTGGCAAATTCTACAATGAGTATTCCATTTTTTGTAACCAGTCCGATCAACATGATAATCCCGATCTGAGAAAATATATTGATTGACTGACCAAGTATGAACAAGCTGATTACTGCTCCAGCCAGTGCCAATGGTACAGTGATCATGATGATGAGTGGATCAATGAAACTTTCGAATTGTGCAGCAAGGATAAGAAAAATCAGCACGATAGCAAGCAAAAATGCATACTGTGTATTGCTGGAACTTTCCGCAAAATCTCTTGATGTGCCACTAAGGCTTGTTGTAAAGGATTCATCAAGTACTTTTTTGGAAATTCTTTCCATTTCTTTAATTCCATTGCCCAAGGTTTGACCCGGTGCTAGTCCTGCAGACACAATAGCGCTTTTCAATCGGTTGAAATGATAGATCACAGGTGGATTTGCTGTTTCATTAATAGTTACCAGGTTGTCCAACTGAATAAGTTCTCCATTTTTTGATCTCAGATACAAACTCTTTAAGTCAAGTGGTGTGTCTCTATCTTTTCTATCAACCTGACCAATTACTTCATATTGTTTTCCATTTCTTAGAAAATATCCAAATCTTCTTCCGCTCAATGCAAGTTGTAAGGTGTTTGAAATGTCCTGTATGGAAATTCCCAACTCACTGGCTTTAAGTCGGTCAATGGTTATTTGAATTTCTGGTTTATTGAATTTTAGATTGACGTCATTGCCCTGAAACACCGGACTCTTAACTACTTCATCCATAAATTCAGGAACCTTTTCTTTTAACTTCTCAAAATTCAAGTTTTGCAAAACAAATTGAACAGGCAATCCACCTCTGCCTGTTTGACCTGCTGATATTGTTTGTTCCTGTATCACCAACACCCTCACGTTGCTGTAGTCTTTGAACATGGCGGTCAGACTTTGTGCAATGTCATTCTGACTTCTCTTCCTTTTGTCTGCATCAACAAGTCCCATGCTGATAAAGGCAGAGTTTGCTCCACCAGCACCAGAGAATGTGGGAGCAAATGACAATATGATATAACGCTCAGGCACTGAGTCGATCATTTTTTCAGTGATCTCATACACTGCTTTGTCCATGTAATCGAAGTCTGTCCCCTCAGGAGCAAGCACACTTGCTCGAAGTCGGTTTCTGTCTTCCAAAGGTGCAAGTTCTGATGGTAGTTGTTTGCCAATAAAATAAATGATACCAACGCATGCGGCAACGATAACGAATGCGATCCATCTTTTTCTAACAAATGCCTCAAGCAAGCGTTTGTATCCATTTTCCATTCCTCTGAAAAATGGTTCTGTCTTGATGTAGAACCAGGAGTGTTTGTGAACATTTTTCTTGGTCAGGTAAATGCTCAATACAGGCGTGAGGGTAAGTGATACAAAGGCAGAAATGATGACGGCTCCCGCGATCACAATTCCGAATTCACGGAAAAGTCTACCTACGAATCCTTGAAGAAAAATAATGGGGAGAAATACGATGGCAAGCGTTAATGAGGTGGATATGACTGCAAAAAATATTTCTTTCGATCCTTCAATGGCAGCTTTCCATTTATCCATTCCCTGCTCTACTTTCTTGTATATGTTTTCAGTAACTACGATCCCATCATCAACAACCAATCCGGTTGCTAGAACCAATGAAAGCAGGGTAAGCACGTTTATTGAGAATCCTGCGACATACATGATAAAAAAAGCACCAACCAGCGCAACAGGTATATCGATGAGCGGTCGAAAGGCGATTGACCATTCTCTGAAAAACAGAAAAATTATGATGACAACAAGCAGAATTGCAATAACCAGTGTTTCTTTTACCTCCAGGATAGCTTTTCTTACAAAAAGTGTTTTGTCATATCCAACCTCCAACAGGATGTCTTGTGGAAGATCTTTCTTCAACAATTCAAGTCTTTTATAAAGCTCATCTGCAATTGCAACTTGATTTGAACCAGGTTGTGCAACTACACCCAAATTCACAGAAGCAACATTATTTTTTCTTGTAGCTGACTCTTCATTTTCTGGTCCAATGATCGCATAACCAACATCTTTAAGCCTGATCGTATTCCCAGGAGTCTGTTTGATGATCAACTCATTGAAGTTTTCTTCGGTTGTGAGTTTGCCGTATGTTTTAACTGTCAATTCAGTTGCACTTCCTCTTACTTTTCCCCCCGGAAGTTCAATGTTTTCTCTGTCAAGTGCCGCTTTTACATCTTGTATTGTAAGCTTGTAAGCAGAGAGTTTGATAGGATCGAACCATATCCTCATGGCAGGTCGTTGACCAAAAAAATTCACCTGACTTACACCCGGAACTGTTTGAAGTCTTTCTTGAACAATATTTTCTGCCAGATCTGATAATTCTAACAAAGTTCTTCTGTTGCTCTGCATTTGCATGAACACGATAGGATCAGAATCTGAATCCTGCTTTGCAACAGAGGGTGGGGCATCTATGTCTTGGGGTAATTGCTGTGTGGCCTGTGAAACTTTTTCTCTCACATCATTAG
Organism: bacterium; assembly: GCA_046303675.1. Classification (GTDB taxonomy): domain Bacteria; phylum Bacteroidota; class Bacteroidia; order Chitinophagales; family Chitinophagaceae; genus Pollutibacter. The sequence goes on along the minus strand of JBKCFW010000006.1, from coordinate 17,580 downwards.
CAGCCTTTTCAAGGTCAACACCTAATTCAAACTCTACTGTTATGTTACTCGTTCCTTGAGCACTTGATGAAGTGATGTTCTTTACTCCTTCAACGCCATTGACAGACTTTTCGAGTGGTTCTGTAACTTGTTGTTCAATGATTTCAGCATTTGCGCCGACATAACTCGTACGTACATTGATCACAGGTGGATCAATAGCAGGATATTCGCGAACACCCAGAAAAGTATAGCCTATGATCCCAAAGATCATAATAACAATACTGCATACAATAGCAAATACAGGACGCTTTATGCTTATTTCTGAAAGGTTCATTCAATATCTCTTTGTAAGGGTTAACTATTTAACTGAGGTAAGCTTAAGTTTTGAATCCTTCCTGATGAATAATAGTCCGGTTGTTACCAGCGTATCTCCCGGATTTACACCTTCTTTGATCTGTACCTCATCAACATTTCGTAATCCGGTTTGTACGGTTACATATGATGGACTTCCATTCTTAAATAAAATAACCTGTTTGGATCTGGCACCTGGAATAATTGCTTGAGATGGCACCATAATCGCTGATTCGGTCTTTCCAAGTACCAGGTTTACGGAAGCAAATCTTCCCGGTATAAGCTTGTTGTCGGCATCGTTTATCGTTGCTATGATCTTCAGATTTCTGGTTTCTGATTCAACAATTGTCTCAGTAGCAAATACAGTTGCATGTAGGATGTTATTGTTTCCGTCAATAGTAAATGATACATTCATGCCAGGTTTAACCTCGCCACCATATTTTTCAGGGATACTGAAACTGATCTTCTTTTTATTAAGCTGACTGATCGTGGATATGATATTCGTTGGCGTGATATATGCTCCCAAACTGATATTTCTTAATCCCATTCTTCCATTATAAGGTGCACGAATTTCTGTTTTTCCTATGCTGACCATCGTCATTTCAATGTCAGCCTTGAGGTTGTTGACTTGCAATAAACTCAGATCATAATCTTGTTGACTGATACCACTGATTTTTAGAAGTTCTCTTTGCCGCTCTTCAGTCTTTTCAGCAATTTTAAGTTGAACTTGAAGTTTTTTCAATTGAGCTTGTAGGTCGTCATCAAATAATTTAATGAGGATTACACCTTGTTGAACCATGGCTCCTTCCTTGAAATTGATCTGAATAACCCTGCCGGATATTTCTGATCTGATCTCTGTGATCTCAAATGGGAGTATTGTGCCACCAACTTGTATATTTTCAGATTGTGAGGAGGTTTTGATGATGATCGCTTCAACTGGAAGCGGACCATTGTTCTGTGGGCCGGTGCTTTTTGTTGATTCTTTTTTGTCTGTACACGAGAAGAAAATAGTAGCAAAAAGAAGAGGGAATAAATTTTTCTTCATACGATCTAATTAAGATGCATCGGATTTTGCTCCGAGCGTTTAAGTAATTGGACAAATTTAACCGATATATCAGGATGTGGCTTCAATATGGCCAGCTTTTTAAGCACAGAAGGTCCACATCTCATATTTGATGCCATTCATATGAAAATCTTTTGTTATTTAACGTACAATGGCCCCGTTGTTTACAATTTTGCTGGTTCCAATAAGCGTAACACCACGATTTGACTCACAAACACCCAGAACAAGACACTCACTGAAGAAATTGGCTATTTGCTTTTGGGGAAGATTCATTACGGCTATGACCTGTTTTCCCAGCAGGTCAGAGGGGGTATATTGTTCTGTTATTTGAGCAGATGACTTTTTAATGCCCAATGATCCAAAATCGATCTCTAATTGAATGGAGGGCTTTAATGCCCGATCGAAATTACGGGCATCGATGATGGTACCGCATCGAATATCTATCTTTTGGAATTCATCATATTCAATTTCCATCAAACTATCTTTTACTGAATATGCTTTGAATAGGCATTTTAATGCAGGTTATTGCTCGGCATTGAGCATGGAAGCAATATTCATAAGCTCATCGTAGTTCTCAATATTGCCTCTTTCTTGCTCAGACGCAGCAATCTCTGATATCCATTGGTGAAGATAAAAATGCGTATTTGTTGCTTTAATGGATCGGGGAGATATGCCTGCATTTATTTTTTTAAGATAAATTTCTATATCGCGATGAGTAAAGATCTGTCCGTTGAATGGGTCTATAAAAAATAATATTTTTTCAACTCGGTCTGATTGAAATGGTCCCGAATCTTCAACGTATGCCAATAAATTCTGCTTTGGAAGAGCTACTGGTTTGACTGGAATTCCCAGCATCTGTGACATTGCAAGGTATAGAGCCCCTAATGGATAGGTATTTGACTTTTTATCTTGAATCAGCTGAGAGAGATCAAATTGTTTTGTTTGTGTATAATCTGTCTCAAGCCCTTTGTATTGATAGTAACCAAAAATGATCCTGTTGATCACATTGATCTCTTCAAGTGGAGTAAGGTAGTCATTGAGTTCAAGCCAGATGCTTTTTCTTAATTTTTCAATTTCAAACAGAAATTCTTCACGGTCAAATTCGTTGTTAAAGTAAACGGACAGTATGGCGGCGGCTTCCAGCATCTCTTCGTCTTCGTTGTCTTTCCATTCTTTTATTGAATTGGAAAGTGTACAGAATGAAATGCTAGATATGATGTGGTCTATTCTTTTTTGCTGTTCCTCATCAGCATTGAATTCTTTGTGTTCCTGAAGAATAGGAATGGCCTCTTTGCCAAAGTCAATGAATCTTTTTTTGACAGATTGAAATATTTCTTCATCCGGATCTTCAATCAGGTTAAGCAATGCATTGATCTCTCCGGATGCATTCATCATGATCAATTCTTACTTTGATTTTTTGGCAGGTCTTCTCTTACCTTTTGAGGGATTTGCAATTGCCTCAGCAATCATCGCTTCTACCTCTTCAATGGTCAAGTCTTGTACACTTTCTTGCTTTTCTTTGGGTATTGGATAATTCTTCAGTCCCTTCTTTATATATGGCCCATATGGTCCTTTCAGCAATTGAATTTTTTCTTTCTCAAAAACTTTGATGGTTCTTTCATCCTTGGCTTTTCTTTTTTCTTCAATGATGGGGGTGGCAATATCAAGGGTGATTGAATATGGATCGTATTCCTTTGAGAGGGAATAAAATTTATTGGCATGTGCAATGTATGGTCCAAATCGTCCGATATTTACTTGAACCGGATCATTTTCAAAGTCACCAAGTACTCTGGGCAGCTTAAAAAGCTCCATGGCTTCTTCAAAATTGATGGTTTCGATGCTTTGGTCGACTTTAAGCTTTGCGAATCTGGGTTTCTCTTCGTCAGATGTATCACCCATTTGAACCATCGGTCCATACTTTCCCATTCTCGCAATGACCTTTTTTCCTGTTGCAGGATCATGGCCAAGTTCTCTTTCGCCACTGATTCTGTCTGCTTTTTCCATGGTATGATCTACATCTTGCTTGAAAGGCTCATAAAATTCTTTCAGCATCTTACTCCAGTTTTCATCACCTTCTGCAATGTGATCAAACTGACTTTCGATCTTGGCGGTAAACCCATAATCCATAACATGATCGAAGTATTGCATTAAAAAATCAGTAACAACAGACCCAAGGTCTGTTGGGAAAAGCTTTGATTTTTCTGCACCCGTATTTTCCTGATCAGTAGTTTTTGCGATCTGGTTATTGATCAGTCTGATCACCCTGAAATCTCTTCTGATTCCTTCCTTGTCTCTTTTTTCAACATAGCCACGCTTCAATACTGTTGAGATGGTTGGTGCATACGTTGAAGGGCGTCCAATTCCAAGTTCTTCCAGCTTTTTCACGAGTGAAGCTTCAGTGTACCTGGCTTGAGGTCGGGTAAAACGCTCAGTGGCTTTTAGTTCATTCAGTTCGAGCAACTGCCCTTTTTCGAGCGGTGGCAGCATCCCTTCAGTAGATGACTCCTCTTCATCTTCCACTTCGTCATCATCTTTACTTTCATTATATACTTTAAGAAATCCTTCAAATTTCATCACTTCTCCTTCCGCCTTCAGGATTTCTTTTTGGGTTGAGATGGAAATTTCTGCAATTGTTTTTTCAAGTTCCGCATCAGCCATCTGAGAGGCCATGGTTCTTTTCCATATCAGATCATACAAACGTTGTGCATCAGCTATGCTGATCTTCTGTACATCCATGTATGTTGGCCTGATCGCTTCATGGGCCTCTTGTGCAGACTCATTCTTATTCTTGAACTTTCTTACCTGTAGGTAATCTTTGCCATATGAATCTGTGATCTGACGTGATATGTCTGTCATCGCAGTTTCACTCAAGCTTACACTGTCCGTTCTCATGTAGGTAATGTGACCGGCTTCATAAAGTTTCTGGGCCAGCAACATTGTTTTGCTCACTCCATAACCCAGTTTTCTGCTGGCCTCCTGCTGGAGTGTAGATGTTGTGAAAGGAGCAGCTGGTGACTTTTTGGAGGGTTTTTTCTGTATATCTATAACACTGTATACAGCTTTTTTACATCCGTTCAAAAATTGTTCAGCATCATCTTGTGTATTCTTTTTCGAACCTTCGGCTCTGAATACTACCTGTTTTCCGTTGATATCTTTTGCCTTGAAAAATCCCTCAATCTTGAAGCTGGATGAGGCTGCAAAAGAATTGATCGCTCTTTCTCGCTCTACGATCAGTCTTACCGCAACACTTTGAACTCTTCCTGCTGAGAGGTTATTTCTCATGCTCATTTTTCTCCAGAGGATGGGAGATAGTTCAAATCCTACGATCCTGTCAAGTATTCTTCTTGCCTGTTGAGCATTTACCAGGTTCATGTTGACAGTACGTGGTTTCTGTACTGCCGATTGAATAGCTGGTTTGGTGATTTCATGAAATACGATCCTTTTTGTCGATATGGGATCCAGGCCAAGCACTTCGCAAAGGTGCCAACTGATGGCTTCTCCTTCACGGTCTTCATCCGTAGCAAGCCAAACCTCCTCTGATTTCTTGGCAAGCTGCTTTAGTTCCTTGACCACTTTTTCCTTGTCCTCTGAAACTATATATTTTGGCTTGAAGCCTTTTTTGATGTCAATGCCCATGTCATCCTTTGCAAGGTCGCGGATATGGCCATAACAGCTTTTAACCTCAAAATCAGATCCCAGGATCTTTTCTATTGTTTTTGCCTTAGCTGGTGACTCAACGATCAGTAGGTTTTTCGCCATTTTCAATACACTTAATGATAGCTATTTGTCCTGTTTTTAGGTAAAACTGTCTATTTTCTGAATCTAAAATCGATGCAATAATAAGGTAAAGAGAAGGATTTTTTACACATACTCAGGTAAAAGAACTAAATCGAATGTTAGTAACCAAGGCTGAAACACCCGAAAACATTGTGATTTAAATCGCGGATGTGGAGAAAAAAAATTTTATTTCCGGCCTTTTGCGATAAAGTCAACTACTCTTTTTACTACTTCATTTTCTTTGTATATCTGCCTGTGTCCCAACCCTTCTGTGATCAAGAATTGAATGTTGGGCAAATTCAATTCTATTAAAGGTTGTACATCCTTGAGGGGGGTGATATCATCATTTTTATCATGAACCCATAGTATAGGGTTGGAGAGTAAGGGGGCTATCCTTTTAATGGAATAATATGAAACATCATTTCCCGATCTTTCTTTAATTAGGTCGAATATGGCATTTTTGGTTTTGTCTCCCAATGAAAAATATTCAGTAAACCTGGAAACAGCACTGGATGTTTCGGTTGCTGGTGCTATCAGGGCCAGTCTGGCATTCGAATTCCTAAAGGACTCTTGGAAGAGGCAGGTTGCGATTCCCCCGAACGAATGTGCGATCAATCCATCAAATCTTCCATATGTGTTTTCCAGGCAAGACATCATAGCAACATATTCCGGTAAAATGATTGTCTTTCCCTCACTTTTTCCGTGGGCTTTTGCATCCATTGCGTATACGGCGTACCCATTTTCAATCAGTGGTTTGATGTACCTGTAAAAATTATAGGCCCGTGATTCAAAGCCATGAGCGATCAATACCTTTTGTGGTGATTGATGATTCCATCTATATCCGGCAATCTTCAGTCCATTTACATTGATTATAAATTCATCCGATTCTTCAAAGATTGGTGGTGGTACAGGCCGTGGTTTACGGAATGGTGTTGAAAATATCGTAAATGCTATTTTTGCGCCCCAACTGGCGGAGATTGCCGACGTGGTTTTAAGCTTTAACTTTATTAAAAAGATAGTCAACTTTTGTGCTCTGGTCATGTACACTTTAATATTGATGCGCAAAGATACACTGAATATGGTCTAAAGGCTGTTTGATATTGTGTTGAAACGATTAACTTTGAAATTCTACGAATATGCAACTTCTCGATAAATTCAAACAGATACGCCTTATTGTCTTTGATATGGATGGTGTGCTTACCAACGGTAAACTGTTGCTTTTATCAACTGATCAGTGGATCAGAGAAATGGATATTAAAGATGGATTTGCACTACAGTTGGCTGTGAAATCAGGGTTGATCATCGCGGTAATTACAGGCTCATCCTCTGAGCCTGTTAAAAGCAGGTTGTCAATGCTGGGAGTAGATCGGTTTTATGACAGAATTGTATCGAAAGGAGAGAAAATTGTAGAACTTATGGATGACTTACAACTAAGCAAGCATGAAGTTCTTTTCATGGGGGATGATATTCCGGATCTTGAGGTTTTTCAACATGTGGGTATCCGTTCATGTCCTGCTGATGCTGCGATTGACCTAAAAAATGAGGCTGATTACATTTCCCCCAACAATGGTGGAAATGGATGTGTTCGTGATGTGTTAGAGAAAGTGCTTCGTGTACAGGGAAAATGGATTGAATCTGTCCGTGTTCAAAGTATTTAGTTACGAATACATGAAAAAGATCCAAAGCTTTTTTCAACTCATTCGTTATCCCAATCTTTTATTTATTGTTTTCACCCAGCTTTTTTTCTATTTTTTTATTATTAAGCCTGCCTATGCTCATCTTAATGACTTATCACCCAGATTAAGTCAGGCTAATCTTTTTATACTTATTCTGGCATCAGTCCTCATCGCAGCTGGCGGATACATCATCAATGATTATTTTGATCTGAATATCGATAAGATAAACAGGCCTTCCAAAATGGTCATTGATAGATACATCAGCAGAAGGTGGGCCATGTTGCTTCATCTCTTTTTTTCAGTTGCAGGGTTGATTCTTACCGGAATGGTGGCCCTTGATTTGAGAAACCCTTTCTTGTTTGGCTTTAACCTGTTAAGTGTGATGTTGTTGTGGTTCTATTCAACCACTTTCAAAAAACAATTGCTTAGCGGTAACATCATTATCTCTGTTCTTACAGCATGGGTGATCTTCGTGATGTTTGTTGCAGAAGTTCAATGGACCAAAGGTCAGTTTCTTCCCTTGGGCAGTAATGAATTGATAAGCATCTACAAGGCTGCTGTGCTTTATGCCGGATTTGCCTTTATCACAACCTTGATCAGGGAAGTGATCAAGGATATAGAGGATGAACTTGGGGATCGAAAATATGGATGCAGAACAATGCCCATCAGTTGGGGGATGATGTCTACAAAAGTTTTTGTTTCTGTCTGGATCATCGTACTCATCGGTTCACTCGTTACATTATTGATCTATGCATTGATACAAAAATGGTTTTTTGTTGTGCTGTTCATTCTCTTTTTATTAGTTAAATACTTGCTGAATTTTATTGTTAAACTCATCAAGGCATCAAGTATCAAACATTTTAACGAGATCAGTACTGATCTGAAATGGTTGATGTTTTATGGCATACTTTCCATGATACTTTATTTTTATTATCTCGGATGAAAAAAATCATACTCGCTTCAGGTTCTCCGCGCCGAAAGACTTTGTTTGAATGGGCTGAATTGCCCTTTGAAATAGTTGTTTCAGATGCTGATGAGTCGTTCAATCAATCCGACAGCCCTTCTGATATTGCTCTTTCAATTGCATGCAAGAAAAACATTGCCGCAAGGGCCATCATGAACAATGAGCAAGCCTCTTCAATTGTAGTTTCGGCGGACACCATTGTTGTGCTTGATAATAAGGTAATCGGTAAACCCCAAGACCGTGATGATGCGATCTGTATTTTGCAGCAACTTTCCGGGAAAACGCATCGCGTGATCACCGCTGTTTGTATATCGGATCATCAAAAAGAATACACTTTTTTTGATACGACGCATGTTACCTTTCACGAACTTACGGATGAACAAATTACCCATTACGTAGATCATTACAAGCCTTTTGATAAAGCTGGTGCATATGCCATTCAGGAATGGATAGGTGTTGTGGGCATCCGGGCTATTGAGGGTGATTTTTATAATGTGATGGGACTCCCCATCAGTAGGGTAGTGACCACACTCAAGACTGAGTTTTTTACTGGTTAACATCGGGTATTTTCTCACGGGTCTTTGTATTGTACTCTTTTTGTGTTTTGAGGTTTCATCTACTTTTCCCAGATGAATGAAGCTCAGTTTCAAATGATATGGGAAAAGCAACTTTTTTCAACTAAACAGTTAACAACTACCTGTGGGAAAAAGATCTTTATTCAGGACCCTGGTAAACTGAACAACGATCAAGGTCCTGATTTTAATCTTGCAAGATTGCTGATCGACCGACAGGAGTGGGTCGGCAGTGTGGAGTTGCATTTAAGAACATCAGACTGGTATCTTCACAGGCATCACTACGACCCTATATACAGAACTGTGATACTACACGTGGTTTGGGAACATGATATTTTTGAGTTTGGTCAATCTCCTGTATTGGAATTAAAGCCCTTGTTTACAAATGGTCTTGTTCCTGTTGATTTCTCTGCATGTTCACAGAACAAATCAATTCGATGTGGCAATGATCTGTTCTCACCTGTTTCATTGGAGATGTATGAATTTCTTGACAATTTGGGTCATTCCAGGCTTGAACAGAGGGCAGATCAACTAATTGAATTGTTGGATTGTTATCGTGGTGACTGGGATACTGTTGCATGGTTGTTCATGGCAAAAGGGTTTGGCCACAGTGTCAACGCAGATGCCTTTTTTGCATTGGCCAGATCTATCCCTTTTTATCTCATTCGTTTATATAAATATGATCAAGAGATCCTGGAGGCTCTTTTGTATGGTCAATCAGGTTTGCTTAATGTTCAGTGGAAAGATGATTACCCCACTCAATTGCTAAGATCATATACTATCCTTAAACGCAAATACGGATTAATTCCCATCACACATCCAATGATGTTTCTTCGCATGAGGCCAAGCAATTTTCCAACAATTAGAATTTCACAACTTGCTTGCCTGTATCATCAATGTCAGCATGTGTTCAGGTCGATCATTGAATTGCATGATCGATCTTCCATACTGGAAATGTTTGATGTTACTGCAAGTTCATATTGGGAAGATCATCATGCCTTTGATAGGCCAGGCTTCTCCCAGCAAAGATGTATGGGCATTACCATGGCCAATAATCTCATCATAAATGTATTTGTTCCAATACTCATGGCATATTCAAAAGCCACAGGCAACAAAATCTATAAAGAAAAAGGACTAAAATGGCTCAGTGAGTTGAGAGCTGAATCCAATTCAGTTATTGATCAATTCAAGAGAACAGGATTCAACATACACACTGCATATGAAAGCCAGTCGATCCTTGAATTGCATAAGCAATATTGTAGTCGGAATTTATGCCATTTGTGCGTGCGCGGGAAACAGGTATTTACCCCCAGTTGAAATCTACATTCAAATTTATTGATGGGTGGATGCTTTCCTTTACCGGGCAACTCCAAGCAATATCTTCGATTCTCTTTCTCTCTTCATCAGAGAATATTACTCCAGGGATCCAGTTGAATGTAATCTGAATAGCACCAATTTTTCTTGGCGCCGCTGTCATGATTTTTTCAGTCGTTGCAGAAGCGCCTTTAAGCTTCTCTTCAAGATCCTTTGCCTTTATGGCAATGGTGGTAAGCATACAAGCTGCAAGTGCGGTACCGATAAGATCTGTTGGGGAGAATCTTGCCCCCTTGCCTTGGTTGTCTGTTGGGGCATCAGTCTCGAATGTTGAACCTGATTGCAAATGGGTTGCTAAAGTTCTTAGTTCACCTGAGTAAGAAACCGTGGATGTCATTGTTTTTTATATAAATTTACAGAACATACCCATACTATGTTCAAACATCTCCTTTTTCTGATCTTGTCATCAGTTGTTTTTCAGGTGTCTTTTGCACAGAGAATTCCTGACCCGAGGATGGAAAAAAAGTTTAAAGAAAAGGCTGCAAAAAGAGAGCGAATCAATGAGATCCTCCGTCACGAAGAAGAGGGGGGTGCTTTTTTTAAAAAACACACACTTTTTGGTCTTGCAATGAATCATGATGGCTATAGTGTATTGTTTGAAAGGGGTAAAAGTAAATCCGCATACAATTCCACTATCTTTCAGCTGGAGCTCAGTGAAAAGCAACATGTCAAGGAACAAAAGCAAACCAATGTTGCCCAGGATTTTGGTTTCTTTTTTTTCAATAGGCCATTTGTGTATGCAAAGCAGAATATATTTTATCAGGCAAAACTTGGTCTTGGCAAACAGATCATGATCGGTGGCAAGGGCAATAAAAATGGTGTTGGTGTGTATGCAGTTTTCATTGGTGGGTTTAGTGCGGGCTTAGCCAGACCTTATTATCTAGACGTGTATGACGACATAGAGGTCGTAAAAATGAAATATTCTGAAGCGGATCGGAATCTTTTTTTGGATCCTACAAGAATTGTAGGAGGAACCGGGTTGCGAAAGGGGTGGAATGAAATGAAATTCAACCCTGGTGTTTATGCTAAAACAGGATTGCGATTTGATTGGGGAAGATTTAATCAGGTGGTCTCTGCACTTGAATTTGGTTTTTCCTTTGATTACTACTCTCAACAAGTTGTCCAGATGGTTGATGTCCAGGGCAGGAATTTCTTTCCTACCGGCTATGTAGGGTTGGTTTTTGGTAACAGGAAGTGATGTAACTTTACTTTTTATTTTATCATATGAGTGATCAGCAATCAGTTGGATGTGTGCCCGATGTAAAGCAAAAAAAACCTGATTGGCTTCGTGTAAGACTACCTGTGGGTGAGGGCTATCGTCATGTTCGTTCCCTGGTCGATACCCATAAATTACATACCATCTGTGAAAGTGGAAATTGCCCAAACATGGGTGAGTGTTGGGGTGCTGGAACAGCTACTTTCATGATCCTAGGCAATATCTGTACCAGGAGTTGTGGTTTCTGCTCTGTTGCAACCGGACGACCAGAAGCAGTTGATTGGGATGAACCGCAGCGTGTTGCGGAAGCGATACATCTTATGAAGGTTAAACATGCCGTGCTCACTTCGGTTGACCGTGATGAACTGCCAGACGGTGGAAGCATTATTTGGAGTAATACAATCAAAGCAGTAAAGACCTTAAATCCTGACACAACCCTTGAAACACTGATTCCTGATTTTAGAGGGATCGATGAGCAAATACAACGCATTATAGACGCTGCGCCTGAAGTGGTTTCCCATAATATTGAAACAGTAGAGCAACTGACCAGAAAGGTCAGGATCCAGGCAAAGTATTGGAGAAGCATGGAGGTATTGAGGAAGTTGAAATCAGGTGGGATGAGAACAAAATCAGGGATCATGCTCGGACTAGGTGAACAAAAGGAAGAGGTTGTTCAAACCCTGCGAGATCTTGCAGACAATGGGGTTGATGTTGTTACCATTGGTCAATATCTTCAACCCACCAGGAAACATCTTCCTGTGCAAAGATTTGTGCATCCGGATGAATTTTTTGAATATAAGGAGATCGGTTACGGATTGGGCATTGATTATGTTGAAAGCGGACCGCTGGTCAGGTCATCCTATCATAGTGAGAAACATGTGTTTCCTGGATACGGAAAGAAACTTTGGGAAACTGAACGTAAGAACATGCTTCAATAGCGGATAGATGATCGCGTGATCCCACAACGAAAATTGCAGATAAATGAAGGGTATTAATTCTTTTCCCACACCAATGCACTCGCTCCTAATATCGCGGCATCAGATTCCTTTAAGTGACTGATAAGGATCTTAACCTTATTTTGAAATACCTGAATAAGATTATCCTCCATGTGCTTTTTGGTGGGCTTCAGTATGAGGTCTCCTGCCTTGGTGAGTCCTCCGAATAAAATAATTGCCTCCGGACTGCTGAACATGACAGCATTAGCAAGGGCCAGTCCCAACATTTTACCGGTAAACTCAAAAATTTCAAGTGCCAGTTTATCTCCTTTGATGGCAGCGTCATATACTGCCTTTGAATCAATCGAATCCTTGTCTATCTTCCGCAATAGACTATCTTCTTTACTGTTTTCAAGAAATTCGAGAGCGGTTAGGGTTACGCCGGTTGCAGAAGCATAACTTTCCAGAGACCCTTTTTTCCCGGTTCCTGCGTGCATTCTTCCGTCAGGCATGATGATGATATGTCCGAGCTCACCAGCGAAACCATCGTGTCCGTATATAACTTGACCATTCGCTACAATACCACTTCCAACGCCGGTTCCAAGCGTGATCATGATGAAGTCACGCATCCCCTTGGCTGCTCCATACATCATTTCTCCAATCGCTGCTGCATTGGCATCATTGGTTAGGGTGACAGGCAGGTTGAATTTGTCTTGCATGAGCTTTGCGATAGGGATCACACCATGCCAAGGTAGGTTTGGTGCATATTCTATCGTTCCTGTATAATAATTTCCGTTGGGAGCACCCATGCCAATACCACGCAGACGTCCGATTCCACCTGCTTTTTCAATCAGAACGGACAAATGACCGTATAATTCATCGATGTAAGCGTTGATTTCAGTATGTTTCTTGGTCGACATCTCGCCAGAAAACAATACGTTCCCATTTCTGTCAACAATACCAAATTTTGTTCCTGTACCGCCTATGTCAATACCTATGGCTAGAGGAGAGTTATCACTCATTCGAATTGGATTTTTGATGTGAAGATCCACCATCCAGTGGCTGCACAAGATACAAATTAATTGAGTTCATTAGTGACTTGCTTCTACTTGAGCGTCCACATCCAACCCTTGCTTTTTTAATACTGCATTGGTTTTGATGGTATGCCATGCCAAATATGCAAAGCAGATCAAAGGCACGACATATGAAAGCTGTGTAAATGTGTGAACTGATGGGTCAGCACTTCCTTCCATGTCAATCACAGCACCCTGCATCGGGGGTATGATCGCACCACCCAAGATCATCATGATCAGGAAGGCAGAACCCTGACTGATGTATTTCCCAATTCCATTTATCGCCAGAGAAAATATGCAAGGCCACATTACAGAGCAACAAATACCGCAGCTTATGATTGCAAAATTGGCAACCATCCCGGTTGTTGAAATAGCAATGATCATCGCAATTGCTCCCAGCACGGAAACGGTCAAAAGTAGTTTAACAGGCTTTTCCTGTGCAAAAAGAAATGCAACAACAGCGATCGCGATGCAAATAGGATACATTAAAAAGTCATCCACTGAATTTCCTTTGATGATGTTAACCAACAGAATAACGCCAAAAGCAACGAATGGTACAACCATTACCAGAATTCTCTTTACTTGCTTGCTGAAATTGAACACACTCACTGCTCCGGTCCATCGACCGATCATCAACGAACCCCAATACAATGATATGAGGTGTGATATCTCAGAATCTTCTTTTCCTCCAAAGGCAGTTTTTTTCAGCAAAGCTCCGAAGTTGTTGTCAATCGTAACTTCAACACCAACATATACAAATATTGCGATCATCCCCAAAACCAATTGTGGATAGGACATGGCACCCCAGCCATCTGGATTTTTCTTGGCAGCGTACATCGAAAAGAATAGTATTGCCAAAATAACGATCAAAGAACTTGCAATGATGATGCTTTTGCTCAAACCGGTAAACTCCTTAACCAGATCAGAGAATAAAACAGGGAGAAAAGCAATGCCAATGATCACCAGGATATTAGTGGCCTTCGGACTCTTCTCCAGTTTTTCGTCTGAAGTGGTTTTGGGAAGTTTTGCGTATGCGAAAATGAGTGCGGCCAGGATGAACAATCCCGCAAGGAAGAAATACAGGGTCTGAATATTTTCAATTGATGCGCTTGTTGCACCTGCAATGGTTCCAAACAATAAAAAACTCACGACCAAGGGTCCAAGAAGCGTCCCGAATGAATTTATGCTTCCAGCCATGTTCAGCCTGTGTGATCCTGTTTGCGGACTTCCTAAGGCTATGGCAAAGGGTTGTGCTGATGTTTGCTGAAGTGAGAAACCAAGTGCGATGATAAAAAATGAAACAAGGACCATTCCGAAAGTAGCATTTCCAGACCCACTGATCACGGCCAATGCAACCGCACCAACAACAGATATCAGCAGTCCATATATGATCCCTTTTTTGTATCCGATTTTGTTCAGCAGATCAGTTCCGCTTACTGCAGAGAAAATGTATAACAGCAGTGAACCATAGAAGTAGGCTCCGTAATAAGCAGATCCTATCAATTGTGACTGTATCTGATCAAGATTGAAGAACGTTTTACAAAAAGGAATGAAGATGCTGTTTGATGCTGCTACAAAGCCCCAGAAGAAGAATACTATAATTAATACACCGAACTGAGACCACTTAGTTTGCTGATTCATGTGTTGGGTTGTTTTATGAGTACCCAAAATAGATATATTTCTTTAGTTGTAAAATTTTTTTGTTCACATAGATGGATGGTTTTTTATGCATAACTTTAAAACTATTACATCGTTGAATGAATATTGTACACGTATCTGCTGAGTGTTACCCCATTGCGAAGGCCGGAGGACTGGGAGATGTTATAGGGGCTCTTCCTCGTTTTTTGAATCAAATAGGACACAATTGTAAGGTAATTATGCCTATGTATCGCACCCATTTTCTTTACAATCATGAATGGGAAGTGGTTCACAAAGGCAATACCAATCTGGCGAATTGGTGGTTCGACTACACCGTGATAAAAGAAATAACGGATGTTCAGGGTTTTGAACTTTATTTGGTTGACATCAATGGACTGCTTGACCGGGAAAAAGTATATGGATACGATGATGATACTGAGCGTTTCTGTGCCTTCCAGATTTCAGTGCTGCATTGGATAGCCCAGTGGAAAGAACTTCCCGATACCATCCATGTTCATGATCACCATACTGCACTCATCCCTTTTATGATGATGCATGCATATGCTTTTAAGCGGCTTCAACCCATTCCAACGGTACTGACTATTCACAATGCCCAATATCAGGGTGCGTTTGGATGGGATAAATCAAATTACCTCCCACAGTGGGATAGCTGGAAGCGAGGATTGCTTGAATGGCAGGGTAATATCAATCCACTGGCTTCAGGAATTAAATGTGCATGGAAGGTTACTACCGTAAGCCAAACCTACATGAATGAATTGAAGTTCATGAGCAATGGACTGGAATCACTGTTTGAATTTGAAAAAGGTAAGTGCTCAGGCATCATCAACGGTATTGATGTTGATGTATGGAATCCAAATTCCGATAAATATCTTACCGAGCATTTTTCGATATCCACCTTCGAATCAGGAAAATCAAAAAATAAAAAGATCCTGTGTGATATATTTAGTCTGGATGAAGATAAACCCTTGTTTATTTTTATTGGTCGCCTGGTTCATGAAAAAGGTGCCGACTTACTCCCACAGGTCTTGCTCGATAGCTTTAATCACATCGGTCGGAAAATGAATTTCCTGATCCTTGGAAGCGGAGAGCCTGAAACGGAGTCCAAGCTAACCATGTTGAAATCCTATGCAAGAGGGGATTATGATGTGTACATTGGATACAACGAAACACTTAGTCATCAGATGTATGCAGGTGCCGACTTTTTACTGATGCCATCAAGGGTGGAGCCTTGCGGACTGAACCAATTATATGCAATGCGTTACGGCACGATTCCTCTGGTAAGAAGAACTGGTGGGCTTAAAGACACCGTATTGGACCTGGATGATAAGGATGGATATGGCATCACCTTTGAACATTCATCCGTTGGTGATATCACCAACGCAATATATCGTGCTATCGAATTGTACCATGAAAAAAAGGTATTTCGCAGTTTACAAAAAAAGACGATGCAGCTCGATTTCAGCTGGAACAGAAGCGCTGAAGAATATAGCACACTGTATCAAAGTTTTCAGTAAATTGAGGGTAATTCAATTCATATGAATAAAAGCGTCATTGCGGTTGTATTAGGTGGTGGCTCAGGAACCAGATTATCTCCACTCACATCAACAAGAAGTAAGCCGGCTGTTCCCATAGCCGGGAAATACAGACTTGTCGATATTCCTATTTCAAATTGCCTAAACTCAAATATTGGCCGTATTTATGTGCTTACTCAGTTTAATTCTGCGTCACTCAACAAACACATAAAAAATACCTATCATTTCAGTGCATTCAGTGCTGCTTTCGTAGATATTATTGCCGCAGAGCAAACCCCAGATAACCCAGCATGGTTCCAGGGAACTGCTGATGCTGTTCGTCAATCACTTCGCCATATCAATCAACAGGACTTTAGTCATGTGCTCATACTTTCAGGCGATCAGCTGTATCAAATGGATTTTCAGGATATGATTGACCATCATGTCAAAAGCAACGCTGATATATCCATTGCTACCATACCTGTAAACGCGAAAGAAGCTACTGAATTTGGTATTCTAAAGAAAACTGAAGGTGATGTCATCAGTTCATTTATTGAAAAACCCAAGGCGGAAGTATTAGAGGAATGGGTGAGTGATACTGGAGTAGCGATGAAAACCCAAGGCCGAAATTATCTCGCCAGTATGGGTATTTATATTTTTGGAAGAAAAGTCCTGTTTGATCTACTCCAAGAGGAATTCAGAGACGCAACAGATTTTGGTAAAGAGATCATTCCATTTTCAATTACCAAACACCAGGTAGTAAGCTTTCAATATGAGGGATACTGGACAGACATTGGAAATATACACTCGTTTTTTGAAGCGAATCTTGCACTGACACAGGATGTGCCTGCATTCAATCTGTTTGATAACACCAAAGCCGTTTATACCCGTGCACGCATGTTGCCTCCCGCTAAGATCAGCGGAACAACCCTTGAAAAAACAATTGTTGCGGAGGGTTGCATCATAAATGCCTCGCGTGTTGAAAATTCTGTACTGGGAATCAGAACCCGTATTGGCTATGGAACAACCATAGTCAGTTGTTACATCATGGGTACAGACTTTTATGAGACACTTGAGGAGATGAACGCATCTGTAAGCAACGGACTTCCAAAACTTGGAATCGGGGAGCGTTGTTACATTAAGAATGCGATCATTGATAAGAATTGTCGGATTGGAAATGACGTCAGGATCAATGGAGGACCTCATTTACAGAATGCTGATCACCTTCTTTATACAATTAAAGATGGTATTGTTGTTGTCAAAAAAGGAGCAGTCATACCTGATGGCTTTGTGATCTAGTCATACTTTCACATGCCAAAACATCCTGAAAAAAAAATAACAGCATCTTCTGATTTCCAAAAGCCATATGAAGAGGTACATTTTATAGATACCTCTTTGCCGGTATGGAATTATTCTATTTTTTCTGATGA
>JBKCFW010000005.1:0-2867 GCA_046303675.1 bacterium | reverse complement strand
CTACACCGCTGAATACAGCACTACTTTGATACGCATTACCATCAATACTATAGGTTATGCCTGTTCCAGTAGGTGCCGTAATAGTAATTATACCTGTGGCTACTGTACAGGTAGGTTGTGTAATGGTAGATGTGGCCGCAGCAGGAATAGGAGGCTGTGCATTCACCACCACTGATGTTGCCGTACTCACACACCCATTACTATTTTTCACAGTCAAATTATAGGTGCCTGCTGCAACAGCACTGAAAGTTACAGAAGCTTGGTAATTCGTACCGTCAATACTATATGTATAGTCTGTACCAAGTGGTGAACTAACGGTTATGGTTCCTGTTGCCACCGAGCACGTTGGTTGGGTAACACTAGCTGCAGCAGCAGGTGGTGTTGGCGGTTGCGTATTTATAACTGCAGAGGTTATGCTTATACAACCCTGGGTGTTTTTTACATACACCGTATAATTGCCTGGATTCAGATTTATGAAATCAGCTGTTGATTGATAGTTGGTGCCATCAATAGAGAAAGTATTCCCCGCTGTAAGTGGAGCCGTAATGGTAATTCTTCCTTTGCTATTGCTACAGTTCGGCTGCGTGATGGTAAGCGTTGGCGTAGCCGGACTTCCAGGTGCAACACTTATGGTAGCAGTGGCAAAATTACTGATACAACCATCGGGCGTTTTCGTCCATACCTTATAGGTATTAGGAGCCAAATTACTAAACAACACGGTGGATTGGAAATTCACCGTATCTGTAGTATAAAAATACCCTGCACCCGTTGGTGAGGTTATAGTGATCGCTCCGGTTGTTTGCGTACAAGTTGGCTGAGTGGTACTCAACACGGGAGCAGTTGGTGTAGGCAAATATACTACCGCAACAGTGCTACTATTATTACAACCTGTAACCGGATCCGTATACACTATACCATATGTTCCAGCTGAGTTCACTAATAAAGTAGAAGCGGTTGCCCCATTTACATTCACTCCTCCCTTCGTCCACTGATTGGAATTAGTATAACTAGATGATAAAGTCGCCGTTGCATGCTGACATAATGGATTCGTGTAACCGGAGATGACAGGTGCCGTTGGCTTTGCATTGGCTTCCACATAAACTGGATCTGTATCTTTTGTACTATTATCCGAATAGGTTAATATACATATATATTCACCTGTTACAGAAGCAATATAATTAGGATTAGTCGCTCCTGAAATCGCGCTTCCATTCCGGAACCATTGATAGCTATCTGGTATTGTGCCGCCATTTAAGTTCACCGTTAGCGTTACACTTCCAGGTAAACAGAAACGAGTAACTCCAGAGGTATCAATAGATGGCCATGTACAAGCTTCCAGATAGGTTTCATTGATGTAATCAAATTGTAATGAGCCCGATAAACCTATAGCCGTGTTTTTAATTGTGTAGTTTAGGGTAGCATTCATAGCATCTGAAGACTCTACGAATGTGGAATATCCGTTGGCACCATATGGACCCGCTATCTGTATCTTACCATTTACCGTAGTAGTTGTTTTACGATGCCCTGCTTCTTTTGCATCCGCACAACCATCATTGTCTGAATCAAAATCCAAATCATCATTAATACCATCCCCATCATAATCACAAGGACCTGTTTTCAAACTTGGAATCAATTCCAGAATCTGAAATCCAAAATTTTCATGTGCTACCGTTCCAGCTAATGCATTCCACGTGTAGGTCAATTCTAATGGAGCCGTAGCTGATGCAAAGGCATTATATTGAACGGAGATGAATACTTTATTCGTGCTTGGACCTAACGCGCCAGTAAAAGCTGTGGTCATTTTTTGATGCGCACGAATGGTATCTCCAATTTTGTAATTCTCTCGTAAATAATAACGTTGTGGTATTGCTTTTATGATACCATATTGGGCGATACCGGGATCTACACGCAAGCTTCTTGGATGGAACCACCATTTACCATTACCTCCTTCTGTAGCCAGCACCTTCATGTCTAATCCAGTATATGGAGCAACGGGTTCAAAAGTAATTTTCATTACCCGATCTGCCGCATTAGTACTTCCGCCATCCTGCCAGTGACCACTCACGCTGTAATCCAATACATTGCCTGATAATTCATCAGCCGCCAAAATATTTTTCACTTTAATTATAGATACCTTGGCAATCCGCTGACCACTCACGGCATCTTTGATGTACATGAGGGTACCATTATTCAAACTCTCGAATGTAAATTTGGTAACTGGTGTGGTAACTGGACATTCATCCTGATCTAGCATACCATCGTTATCATCATCTATATCTATAACATCTGGGATGTTGTCTGAATCGGTATCCTTACAACCTAATACTAACCTATCAAGATAATTTTTAGAGATAGTATAACTGGTAACGGCCAGCTTGGTATCATTATTTTCCAATAAACTGGTCAACCCATTATCACCATAAGGACCCGCAATCGTCTGACTCGTCAATGTAGCATTCTTACCACTTTGCGCTTCTACGGCATCAAAACAACCATCGCCATCTGAATCTATATCAACCGCATTCCCCTTTCCATCCCCATCAATATCCGTTTTCTTTATACAAACATCTACGGCAATACCAAATGATTCATCGCCTAATACAGTTGTTGCTGTATGAGTGTTAGTAAGTACAAATTCTGTATTGATGAACCCAAGCGGGAAAGTAACTTTCCATGTGGAAGCACTAACAGCAATACCTGTTCGGGTAATAAGCACATCACCAGAATTCAATCCTTGTCCATCAGTATGGGAAGCCAGTTGATCGTTAGGGTCAGACACAATAGCCCCAATAGGTATATTCCATTCTAGCTTGATGTTTTGCTGGGCATTAACTACAGTATTATTCGCTGTATTACCACTAATATTC
>JBKCFW010000004.1:0-14841 GCA_046303675.1 bacterium | reverse complement strand
ATCAGGTTGTGTCCAGTCTGCAGGAATATTATTTTGTCTTTTTTTAGTTGGTGCTGTTGGTTTAGATGCTGCAGTGGTTTTTGGAGCCTGATGCGCAGCATGGTTCATGCTATGCGTTTTTACTTTTTGTGCTTCAGTAAGCACCGTTTTGTTTCCATCAGGAATATTATTCATGGTATAATAGGCGGCATTGTGAAGCAGGGTTTGCTTTTCTTTGGATTCAATATTGCTGATCTTTATTTCATGAATATGACCTTCAATTACACTGTCTAGTACAAGCTTTACTTTTTTCCCATCTTCAGAAGGAATGATACCAACAATTTTTCTTTCTCTGTTCAGGATGACAGGACTTCCATACTCATGATGATATTTGTAAGTAAAGCTGCTTATTGAGTAGTTGGATGCATTTTTTATTTGTTCAGGGTTTGCGGGTAATGTAAACTCAACTTCAAGTCCATCTGTCATTGCTTTTACATCCTTCATTTCAAAAGGAACATCGCCATTCCACACAAGACGCTGTAACGCATAGTCTGCTTTTCCTGTGCTCGACCATCCCCTGCTGGTCATACCTGCAAACATTGACCCGTCAAGTCCCCAACGAAGACGAAGCAGACCAGAGGCAAATCCTTCATAGAAAGGGAAGCAGGCACCTTGGTATTTACCATTTACTTTTTCAAGCGTCATTCTCATGACCTTTGAATGTCCTTGATCTGCTACAAAGTAATGACCAGTGAATGGTCCGAATGTGCCGCCAGTAATATCTTCAAGAATATCTGAAGTTGAGATCCCCATGATTCCATGTGGGAACCACACTGCAGGAAGTTTTAGTTCTTTAATTTTTTTAGCAGCGATATGCATTGGTTCTCCATTGTCTACAACACTTAGCGCTGCTTTTGTGAGTTTGAGCGGAGACTCAGGCTCCTGGCTCCATCTCAGGCCTCCCGCATTTCCTGCGAAGTCTCCTTTTTCAAGGTGCGTAACCCTTCCGCTTCCTACCCAATCGCCTTGATTTTCTCCATAAAACACTTCATCCTTGCTGTTGATTGTAAATCCTGCAGGTGAACGAAGTCCGGTTGCAATTGGCTCAGTAGTGCCATCTTCTTTTATTTTCATCAACCAACCATGCCACTTTCCAAGTCCATCACCGAATCCAACCCATGATACATTGAGTGTTACATACATGTCTCCTTGTTTATCAAACACTGGTCCGTATGCATATTCATGATAATTTCCGCTCAGCTGAAATAATGCGATCGGGGTGAAGGTATCCGCTTTTCCGTCATGGTCTCTGTCTTCAATTTTTGTCAGCTCCCCTCTTTGTGCGCAATAGAATGCACCGTTTCTGTATTCGAGGCCGAGAATTTCATGCAGGCCTGAAGCAAATTTTGTAAAGTGTGGAGTACCGGTGCCATAAGCATTTTGGACTATCCAGATTTCTCCTCTTCTGGTTGATGCGGCAATTCTTCCATCTGGCAGTACAGCGATTCCACCCACTTCTAGTTTAATTTCTTCAGGGATGGCGATGGTTTTTAAAGAATAAAAATCTTTTTCTGATTGAAATGTATTTGATTGTGCCAACGAGAACAGTGCAACTGTTGAAAGCAGCAATGTGATATAAATTTTTCTTTGAAACATGATGATTGATTTGATCGGGAGATAATTGATATGTTGTGAGATATACTTCATGTACTTGAATTGAGTTTACCAGATCAGTTGATATTCCAATTTATCTTTTACTGGAACAAACAATATTTTTTGTCCTTGGTATGTCTCGATGCTTGGTTGAACTCCTTTCGGCAGTTCAACATAGTATGACTGTTGTCCAATTACATAGAGTCCATCTCCCAATGGAGTGATGGATTGGGCCTGAGCAACCCTGATTTTCAGTGCATCTTTGTTATCATCGGATTTTATATACAAGGTTCTTTTTATACCTTTTTCAGTTGGTGTTAACTCATCCTGGACCTTGTATTTTCGGTATTCATAGTTGAAAGTTGGTTTGCCTGTTGAAGAAAGGGTATATCCTTTATATTGATAATCCGCGACGGTATCGATTGATAATGTATTGTCGTAAACCGGACAAGAGCCAGACAGCACAATTGGTGCACCTGCTGGTGTTGCTGTTTGCGGTTCTCCTCTTTCATGCCACATGTCTGTTGTATTGAGAAAATCGCCTTTCCACACCTGAAGAAGTGCACCTTGTGTAAGGTTGTATGCATAATTGACGCGAGAAGGGTCGCCTACTGAAACTACATGGGTAAGTTTATTGTCACCTTTTTTCTCACCATGATCCATGAACGAGCGGATCATTTCAACATTGCGATCTGCTTTGACCATGATCAGTGGTGCAGGGTTCCGCTCTGGCATGGATGCGGGTGAATGCAATGCTACCGATCTGCTGTTTGGTTTTTCAATGAACAGCGCTAATCCTGAACGGTCCCAGCTTACATCTTTGTTAACCCAGAGCTTGAAGTTGTGTTCTCCTGCAGTGAGTTCTGTTGTTCCGGTGAGTGCTCCGGCACCTGTCCATGTCCATCCTTTAGGGATGACAACCTTTCCATCTATTTCTAGACTGGCATCACCTGACTGCAACATGTTGAATGTATATGTGTCTTTAACCGGAATTTTCATTTTTCCTTCAAACTGGATGAAGTATTGATCTGCTGCAGACGCTAATCTTGAGTCAATCGCAGCAGCTGGACCCTGACTGGTTGGTTTGATCTTCGCAGCATCTTCAGGGTTTTTTGCTGATTTTTCGTAATACTTGTAGCCAATGTCACTAGTAGTTACTTTCAATTCATCCTGTGTAGCATAGCGGATATTTTTGAAAGCAACACGTCCGTGATCACCTTGTATCATCAAAGGTCCATAAGTACTTTCGTTATCAAATGCTGCTGATCCTGTAGGATTGCTGACGATTATATTTTCATGAAGCGTAATTCCGTTCAGCTTTACGTAGTTGAATTTTGCGGATGATATCTTTTTTCCGCTTGCATCAAATCGTGGTGCCTGAAAAGAGATCTCCATGTGTTGCCATAGTCCTGGAGCAAGCGCAGCATTGGTGAGTGGGGGCATACCTTGAAAGCCTTTGCCATTGCTCATACCTTGATAGATGCCTCCCAGATCGCCGTACTTCGGCATCTTAACTCCCCAGCTATCAAGTATTTGAACTTCATATCTTGACTGCAGATAGATCCCTGAGTTTGACCCTTTGGGGATCATGATGTCAAGAGAAAGCAGCATATCTCCATGCTCCATCTTGGTCATCAGGTTGGTATTCAGGTCATACTTTGCAAAACGATCGAAATCATTGTATAATATACCGGCACCCTTGGCTGTGTTGAAAATGGTATCGTTGTAACCAGCCTCTGCTGCGCCTATGATTTTCCAGTTTGATGCAGGAGTTCGAAAAGCGTCCAATGTATTAAGCGAGAGTGTGTCAAGACGAGGCTTGACGTTTTGTGCATTTGTTTGCGAGACCAGCAAGATGGTGGCAATAAAGGACAGAATAGACTTGTATACCATGTAAAATTATTTAGTTGCTGAAATTAACAAATAGATCTTAAAGCACAGCGAGGAAGATCAAATAATTGAGGAGTTGTTGTCTTTTAGACTTTCATTTTTTCTAACTGTTCTTTTGCTTCAAACATCAGGTCTCTGAGTCTGGCTGCTTCCATGAAGTCGAGATCTTTCGCCGCTTTAGCCATTGATTTTTTCAGCTTGCTGATATGTTTTTCAAGCTCAGGTACTGTGTTGTAGGCAGATTGATCTTCTGCAGCAATTGAACTCTCTTTGTCCATACTGATATTTGCCAGCATATTGTGCTCATCATATCCTTTGATATCCAATACAGCAGTTTGAGCAAACACTTGTTCTTTGCTCTTGGTGACGGTCATTGGAATGATATTATGCTCTGTATTGTATTCTATCTGTTTTGCTCTTCTTCTTTCAGTTTCATCCATTGTCTTTTGCATGCTGCCTGTTATTCTATCAGCATAAAAGATAACACGACCTTCAGCATTTCTTGCTGCACGTCCTGCTGTTTGTGTCAATGACTTTTCATTCCTGAGAAATCCTTCTTTATCGGCATCCAGTATTGCTACCAGCGATACTTCCGGAAGATCGAGTCCCTCTCTCAACAGGTTCACACCCACCAGTACATCAATTTCTCCAAGACGAAGCTGTCGAAGGATCTCAACCCTTTCAAGTGTATCAACTTCACTATGAATATATTTTGACTTTATCTGAATACGCTGAAGGTATTTGTCCATCTCCTCAGCCATACGTTTTGTTAATGTTGTCACCAATACACGATCACCCTTTTTCACTGTTTTATCAATTTCATCCAGCAGATCGTCAACCTGATTTATACTTGGTCGCACTTCAATCGGTGGATCAAGCAATCCAGTAGGTCTCACCACTTGCTCAACGACGACACCCTCGGTTTTTTGTAATTCATAATCACTCGGTGTTGCTGAAACAAATACCACCTGGTTCAGCATGTTTTCAAATTCGCTAAAATTAAGCGGACGGTTATCCAGTGCTGCAGGCAATCTGAATCCATAATCAACCAACACAAGTTTCCTGCTTCTGTCGCCTCCATACATTCCGCTGATCTGTGGAATGGTTTGGTGACTCTCATCAATGATGCACAAAAAATCTTTCGGGAAATAATCAAGAAGGCAGAAAGGACGTGCGCCCGGCGATCTTCTGTCAAAGAACCTGGAGTAATTCTCAATTCCATTGCAGTACCCGAGTTCTTTGATCATTTCGATGTCGTAATTCACCCTTTCGTGTATTCGTTGTGCCTCGATCAATTTTCCTGAGTCTTTAAAGTATTGCACTTGTTTGCCCAGCTCATCTATTATTTCTGATATGACCTGGTTAATGATCTCCTTTGGTGCCAGATACAGGTTGGCAGGGAAAATTGCCGCACTATCTACTGATCCGATTCTTTTGCCTGTTGTTATTTCTAATGTATCGATTGACTCTATCTCATCTCCAAAGAAACTGATCCTGTATCCATAGTCTGCATAGGGCAAATTAATGTCTACCGTATCGCCTTTTACACGAAAAGTTCCTCTTGTGAAATCTATCTGTGTTCTGTTGTACAAGGAATTAACAAGGGCGTGAAGAAAACCTTGGCGACTGATCACTTGTCCTTTTTGTATCCTCACGATACCATTCTCGAATTCAGTCGGATTGCCCATACCATAAATACAGCTCACAGAAGCAACAACAATAATGTCTCTTCTGCCGCTCAGCAGTTCTGATGTTGCATGCAATCTAAGTTTATCAAGTTCTTCATTAATCGAAAGGTCTTTTTCGATGTATGTATTGCTCACAGGCATGTATGCCTCTGGCTGGTAGTAGTCATAATATGAGACAAAATATCCAACAGCGTTTTCCGGAAAAAACTGTTTGAATTCTCCATAAAGTTGTGCAACCAGGGTTTTGTTGTGAGTGAGGACCAACGTAGGTTTTTGTACCTGTTGTATCACATTGGCCATGGTAAAGGTTTTTCCGGAACCTGTTACTCCAAGAAGGGTTTGATACTGCTCTCCATCGTTGATGCCTTCTACCAGTTGGCGAATCGCATTGGGCTGATCGCCTGCCGGCTGATAAGGTGAATGGAGTTTAAATCCCATTTCTCAAAATTACACCCAAATTGTCATTTGAACATTGGAGGATGTTCGTTGTCGTATGTGGTGAGCTCTTGAAATTGTTTACCCAGTTCAATAAGATGATGTTCCTGAAAAAGGTTTCCCAGGAGGGTGATGCTGGATAATCCACCGTTCTTGTTTTTCCCAATAGGCAAACATAGTGCGGGATGCCCAGTCAGGTTGGTAATGGCCATTTGTTTTCCCGTGAATGTTGGTGTAATGATCACATCAAACTCTTTCATTACTTCGATGATACGTTTCATTAGTATGCTCCGATGCCTGTTTGCATTGATATACTCAACTGCAGGAATGCTTCTGGAGGCGCGAAAAAAGTTTGGCCAGTCGTATCTCGATTGTTCGGTCATTTCATCATCCAGTCCTGTTCTTGTGAATTCATCGAATGCTGCCGCCGCCTCAGCCCCTATCACGATACCAATCATATCAAATGTATACAATTCACTATCCGGGAAATGCATGGGCTTGATCTCTAGCCCGTTACTTTTAAGCACCTTGATCACATTCCATTCATTTGCACTGGAATCGAGCCGATCAAAATAATTGCTGGCATAACCGATACGCAATGCTTTTGTCGTTTTGTTCGTGCGATTGATCTGCTGTGTTTCAATATGATTGTTTTCAGAGCCTTGTATATATTCAAATACAATGCCCGCATCTTCTGCAGATCTGCAAATCGGACCCACTTTATCAAGGCTCCAGCTAAGTGTCATTGCCCCACTGCCGCTTACGCTACCAAAAGTTGGTCTCAGTCCTGTTGCTCCACAGGTGTGGCTGGGTGAGATGATCGACCCGTAAGTTTCAGTTCCGATTGCGAATGGGACAAGTCCTGCTACTGTTGCTGATGCTGATCCTGCGGATGATCCGCTTGAACCGCGTTTTAGGTTCCAGGGGTTTTTTGTTTCGCCCCCATACCATTTGTCGCCCATTGCCAATGCACCAAGTGTGAGTTTGGCAACCAGTACAGCACCAGCTTCCTTGAGTTTTGTGTATACATAAGCATCTTCATCGATCACCTGAGTTTTATAAGGTGCAGCGCCCCAGCTCGTTATCGTGCCTTTGACTGCAAAAAGATCTTTGAGGCCATATGGGATCCCATGAAGTGGACCTTTGTCAATGCCTGAAGACAATTCCCGATCTGCTTGTTCAGCTTGCTGGAGTGCAATTGTTTCAGTGAGACTTATGACACACTCAAGGGTGTCACCATATTTTTTTAACCTGTCTAAAAAGAAGTGTGTCAGCTCAACTGAACTGATCGATTTATTTCTGAGTAATGATCCAAGTTGATGAATAGAGTAGAATGCCAATTCATTTTTATTAGCAGGAAGTTTAATTTTTTTATCATACTTCCACTTGCTTTCTGTCTTCACGAATATTCCTGATTCAGCATTTACCTGCTGTTTAAGGCTCATCGGCACACTGTTGTTCAACCGCTGTCCATGGATCTTTTTGTATTCATTCAGGTTGTCCCTCAAGTCAGGCAACATCATCCTGATCTCTTCGTCGGTGTAAGAGATGTCGATCAGTTTTGCTGACTGATGAACGTCCTTTATTGTTGTGGTATCTTGGGCGGTAGTCCTTAGACAGGAAATGAAGAGTATAATAATTAGTATTCTCATATGATCGATTTCGTTTTATATAAACTGCTGAAATAATAATATGTTCAACAACGATACAATCAAAGAGTGGACTCCGACAAAAAGTGACGGCAGACAAAAACTATTTTGTCTTCAGGTCTCTTTTCAGATAAGATGTATAATCGGGTATTGTTGAAACATATTCCTGGTGCATCAGTGGAGAAGTGAAGAGGAAGTCGGCTGTTGCCCGATCACAGGCAAATGGGATGTTCCAGGTCACAGCCAGGCGAAGCAGCGCTTTAATATCCGGATCATGAGGCTGTGCTTCCATGGGGTCCCAAAAAAATATCAATGCATCCACTTCACCCTCAGCGATTAAGGCGCCAATTTGTTGATCACCTCCCATTGGTCCGCTCAATAGTTTTTTTATAGATCTATCGAGTGCATCTTCCAGCAACTTACCAGTGGTTCCTGTAGCCAACAGTTCATGTCTGGATAATGTTGTTTTATTGTAAACGGCCCACTCGATCAGCTCTTTCTTTTTATTGTCATGTGCGACCAGTGCGATGCGTTTTCTTGGGCCCAAGGTTCTTTTTTTATCCATGTTTTCTTTTCTCTTTGTGAAAGTAAATAAAAAACCGCATCCATGTGGAATGCGGTTTCTAAACAAAGTACCAACTGCATTATGATACTTGCATCTCTTTAATTTTTTCCCTGATCTTTATTTCAATTTCGTTTGCCATTTCAGGATTATCGGTCATGAGTTGTTTTACGCCATCACGACCTTGTCCGAGTTTGTCGCCATTATAGCTGTACCAACTTCCGCTCTTGTTGATGATGCCCAGTTCAACTCCCATATCAATGATCTCACCAGTTTTTGATATGCCTTCACCATAGATGATATCAAATTCTGCAGATCGGAAAGGAGGCGCTACTTTATTCTTTACAACTTTGACCTTAACGCGGTTTCCTATTGCTTCTTCACCATCTTTGATCTGTGCAGAACGGCGAATGTCCAATCTGACGGAGGCATAGAATTTCAGTGCATTTCCACCTGTTGTTGTTTCAGGATTTCCAAACATCACACCAATTTTTTCCCTGAGCTGGTTAATGAAAATGCATATGGTATTTGTTTTGCTGATGGTGGCAGTAAGTTTTCTTAACGCCTGACTCATCAACCTTGCATGTAATCCCATTTTGCTGTCTCCCATCTCTCCTTCCAGTTCGCTTTTAGGTACGAGGGCTGCTACGGAATCAATAACAACCACATCAAGGGCGCCTGAAAGAATCAGCCTGTCGGCGATCTCCAATGCTTGTTCCCCGAAGTCAGGTTGAGAGATCAGCAGATTATCTACATCCACGCCCAGCTTTTTGGCATAAACACTGTCAAATGCATGTTCAGCATCTATAAAAGCACACATCCCACCCTTTTTTTGAGCTTCGGCAATAACATGTGTTGCGATCGTGGTTTTACCGGAGCTTTCCGGTCCATATATTTCTATGACCCTTCCTTTAGGCAACCCACCGATACCGAGTGCCATATCCAATCCGATCGACCCTGTTGAAACCACTTCAATTTGAGCTTCACCTTTTTCGTTCATCATCATCACACTCCCCTTCCCATAATCCTTCTCGATCTTGTCCAGTGTGAGTTTTAATGCTTTTAATTTTTCGCTGTTTGACATGATAATTGATTTTGAGAGGGTAAAGGTAGGGGTAAATAATCCAATAAACTAATATTTTTAGTATTTTTTTCACTAAAAAAATTAGTGTTTTTCTCTTCGGCCTGTGTTGATTTTCACTTTTTAGGGGAAAAGTGTAGAATATGGACCTGTTGATCAGAAGATCACGGTGCGTTGTTGAAAGAAAACCGAATAAACGCCCAAAAATTAAAACAAAACACGTCTTGCCAATTCGTTTACACGATTTATATTTGTGTTTTAGTAATATTTCTTAAAAACTCTCTAATTATGAAAAGTAGACTCTTTATTCTGCCTCTTTTTATGGCGGTTGCATTGGTATCCTGTGTGGGTTCAAAAAAGTTCCAGGCCCTGAACAGCAAATATGGTGAGCTCAATAACACATTGGTAGCTGCTCAAAAGGAACTAAGGGCGTGTAAAGATGAGCAAGCTGAGCTTGAGCGTCAAAAAGCAATTGCTGATGCGCAGCGCGAAGCGCAGATCGCTTCTTTGAAAGAGCAGATTGAATTCTTGAAAAAGAACAACAACTCTGCACTTAAGCAATTGGAAGATCTTTCTGTGATCTCTTCATCTCAAGCAGAGAGCATCAAAAAATCTTTGGACAACATCGGTGCTAAAGACTCTTATATTCAATCCATTCAGGCTGCAGCAGCAAGAAAAGATTCATTGAACATGGCACTTGTCATGAACTTGAAAGGTGCTGTAGGTGATATCAATGACAAGGACATCAACATCAAAGTTGACAAGGGTGTGGTGTACGTTGATATTTCTGATAAAGTATTATTCAAGACCGGAAGTTTTGATCTGAGCGACAGAGCAAAAGCTATTCTTGGTAAAGTAGCATTGGTACTTAAGAACCAAGCTGATATCGAATTCATGGTTGAAGGCCATACTGATAACGTAGTGTTGAATGGCGACAAAGATCTTCAGGACAACTGGGATCTCAGTGCTAAGCGTGCAACTACTATCGTAAGATTGTTCCAAAAACAATACGGAATCAATCCTGCTCAAATGACTGCTGCTGGTCGTTCTGAGTATCGTCCAATTGCTGATAACTCAACAGCTGAAGGGCGTTCTCAAAACCGCAGAACACGTATCGTGATCCTTCCTCAACTGGATCAGTTCTTCAAATTGCTTGAGAAGAAATAATTATTCCATAGCAACCAACGAAAAGGGACGAGTATTTACTCGTCCCTTTTTATTTTCCAACATTTGTTGGTGTTCATCAATTCTGTTACATGATCTTTGATGCTTGTCGTGCAAGCAGTTTCCATTCACCTTTTTCTTTGCGGAATACCAACAGGATATTCAGGTGAGCTTCGATCTGTTTTCCTTTGTCAATGATGTTTGCATCAAGACGGTGTCTTACGATCCCGTTCTTCCCAGATACAGCAACTGTTTGGTTTGATACATTCACGGTTAGAAAGTCTGCCTGCTTACTGGCCAAGGCGTCAATGAACACTTTTTTATTTTCAACCAGTCCATTTGAATGCCCATAGCTTAAAGCATCTGAAGTAATTTTTTCCAGTGATGATCTTTCACCGCTTTCCAATGCGGCAACGAATTCGGAAACAGCTTGGGTCAGCTTCAATTCTTCTGTGGATTGTGACCAGGCAGTTGTTGAAGAAACAATAATTAACAGCGCCACTAAAAGTTTTTTCATGATAGGTACATTTTTGCTAATGAAGTTTGATTGCTGTTTCAAATTAGTTATTCTTATCGGAACTGGAAACCCTGTAGCGGTTGGTATATGAAATATAAAAAAAGAGGGCCATCATCAGACGGCCCTACTTAAAACTCAACCTAAAGAATACAATCTATTGAACCAGGGTAACCGGATCAACCCTGGTTATTTTCCCTTTTGTCACAATCACATTGGTTTTGGTTTGTGGCGTGTAACCAGGCGCACCTTCATAAGTAAGTGTGTAGGCTCCTTCTTCCAATCCACGGATCATGAAACGTCCCTCAGAATTTGGCAGCGCAACGGAATTGAATGCATCTCCGTCCGTGATCCTGACAACTGCTGCAGCATTCAGTGGAGACACAGATCCTGCAATGGCTCCAAAGTTTGCATTACAGAATGGGCGAAGAACGGGCTTCAGGAAATATTGTCCGTTTACTTCCATGATTGAATTTGCAATATCAAAATCAACCCAGACCCTGATGCCGCTTCTATTGGCGCGCTCTCTGTGCCTGTTGAATAATTTTATGTAGAAATAGTTTGTGTTCGGGTTTAGGTTGATCAAGGTAAGATCATGTGAAACGTCATCTTTGACTACGGTGTTGTTTGTTCCGAGCGTGATCCTGATTTTTCTTACGGTGCCTTTTTCAATATTAGCGTCACCAAGTTTTTGTTCAACACCATTCCTCAGGGTAAGTACATTTATTACTGCGGGTGCAAATCCTATGTCTATCCACTCGCCGAATTCGTCTCTTCTTCTTAGGTGATCATCACGGTCATCATCACCATCACCTCCATTGTCATCATTTCTACGATCTTCGTCTTTATCCACTTTCACTTCCACTTTCTGGATGTCAATATTGACTTCATCGAATTCACCTGGTCCGTCAGTCAGATAGAGTTCCAGATTTGACCCTCCATCAACAGCATTTTTGTCACACGCTGAAAAAACAAGTGCAAACATCAACAGCATGGATGTGAGCCCCACGTAGAATTTCATTTTTTTCATAATAGATGATTTTTAATTAATGATCACTGGGTGTATACCCCGAACCCTAGTATAGACGCTGACGAAGTCTGATGGTTTAATCACCCCCCAAGACATAAACATTATTTTAACAGTTTTTCTTTTCCAGTGAAGCGACAAGCGATTTATAGTAACTTGCAAATATGAATAATTACCTGAATGAGCTTAACCCACAACAGCGGGAAGCAGTGTTGCATGTTGATGGTCCGTTGATGATCATCGCAGGTGCAGGAAGCGGTAAAACAAAAGTGCTGACAACGAGGATCGCCCATTTAATGGCCAGCGGAGTAGATTCATTCAGGATCCTGGCGCTTACATTCACCAACAAAGCTGCCCGTGAAATGAAGGAGCGGGTAGAGAGGATCCTAGGTAATCAGGAGGCTGGAAATCTTTATATCGGGACCTTTCACTCCGTATTTGCAAGAATACTTCGTGCCGAAGCACATAAAATAGGATACCCTACAAGTTTTACGATCTATGATACCGATGATGCGAAAAGTGTATTGAAGACGGTCATCAATGAACTTCATCTGGACGATAAGATCTATAAGCCCGCAACAATCTATAATAGGATATCATCTGCCAAGAATGCACTCGTAACTGCAGAAGAATATGCCAACGATTTCGGATTGCAACAAGAGGATGCACGTGCGAACAGACCTGCCATCTCACAGATTTATACTGCTTATGCTAAAAGGTGTTTTAAAAACGGAGCGATGGATTTTGATGACCTGCTTTTGCAGTTCTATCTTATTCTGAAGAATCATCCGGATGCATTGCATAAGTATCAGCACAAGTTCAATTACATCATGATCGATGAGTATCAGGACACCAACCCTGCTCAATATGAGATCATAAAATTACTGGGTGCTGCACATGAGAATATTTGTGTTGTTGGTGATGATGCACAGTCGATCTATTCATTTCGCGGAGCGACAATAGAAAA
Source organism: bacterium (assembly GCA_046303675.1). Taxonomy (GTDB): domain Bacteria; phylum Bacteroidota; class Bacteroidia; order Chitinophagales; family Chitinophagaceae; genus Pollutibacter. Next base: position 2,232 of record JBKCFW010000004.1, on the reverse strand, counting down.
TATTCTGTTGTTCAGAAAAGACTATGATGATGTGAAGGTGATCAAGCTTGAGCAGAATTACCGCAGCACCAAGCAGATACTGAATGTGGCGAATGAGGTGATTGGGAATAACAAGGGACAAATCCCTAAAGAGTTGTGGACAGAGAACACTGAGGGAGAGAAAATACGACTGGTGCGTACGATGACTGATAATGATGAAGGGAAGTTTGTCGCGGATACTATTCAGGAACAAAAATTAAGAAATCATTTTTTCAACAAGGATTTCGCAATTCTCTACAGGACAAATGCACAAAGCCGTGCTTTTGAAGAATCCTTGAGAAGGATGAATATTCCTTACACCATTTTTGGTGGCATCAGTTTTTATCAGCGCAAGGAAGTAAAAGATTATATCGCTTATCTAAGGATGATCGTCAATCCGCGCGATGAGGAAGCATTAAAAAGAATTATCAATTATCCGGTAAGAGGTATTGGTAAAACATCGCTTGATAAACTTATACTCATTGCCAATGAGCAGAATATCAGTCTCTGGGAAGTGCTGACAAGAGCAGCGGAGTTTGGTTTCAAAGCAGGCACGCTGGAGGCGATCGAAAATTTTGTGGTGATGATCAAAAGCTTCGCCAGCATGCTGAAGAACAACAACGCATACGATGTTGCATTTCACGTGGGCAAGCAAACCGGATTGGTGAGAGAATTATTCAACGACAAAAGTACTGAAGGCGTTCAGCGCTATGAGAACGTGCAAGAGTTGTTGAACTCCATCAAAGAATGGGTGGACGATAAACAGAACCGTTCACAGATAGATGAGGATGGGGTGATGTTGGAGGTAGATACAAGGGACCAGGGACAGGGGACGGGGGAAGATCCCGAGAGGGCGCAGCCCGATTCGGGAGACGAGGGAACAGCCGAAGGTAATGTGGAAGAGCCGATTCCTGATAGACCATTGAGAGAGGATGTGTTGCTGGGGACTTATTTACAACAGATAACTTTATTAACTGATTCGGATCAGAAAGATGAGCATGCGGATACGGTGAAGATGATGACGATACATGCTGCGAAGGGGTTGGAGTTTTCTTGTGTGTTTGCGGTTGGACTTGAAGAGATGTTGTTTCCGAATGCGATGAGCATCAATACACGTGAAGAGTTGGAGGAGGAGCGCAGACTTTTTTATGTAGTTATCACACGTGCCAAACAAAAACTCTGGATCAGTTATGCTAATACGAGGTATAAATTTGGACAGGTAGTTCAGAACGAACCTAGTCGATTTATCAATGAATTGCCCGAGATCCACCTCGATCGTTCCTATGCCGGAGGCGGGTTCAGAAATCAACATACAACATCCGCTTCTGAGCGCATGCGTGGATGGGGTGCATCCGGACAACCACAATATGGACAGCGGCCATCGCCATCAACTCCTAAAAAATCAACTGAACGTCCGGGTTATCTCCCAGTCACCCCCCCTGCAGCAACCAACAAAACAGTTGTTCATCAACCTTCTCCAGATTTTACGCCAAGCGACACATCCGATCTTCAGGCAGGGCAACGCGTTGAGCATCAAAAATTCGGTTTCGGCGAAGTCCTAAAAATGGAAGGTGCCGCACACAATCCCATTGCTACTATCCGCTTTGAACTCAATGGCGAGAAAAAGATCATGCTTAATTATGCTAAACTGAGAATTGTTTAGTAATACAGGGACTAGGGACAAGGGACAAGGGAAATACAAAGTTTATGTGGTTAGCCGTCTTACCCATTTCGTCACTTTAATCCTGGTATTCCCTTTTCGCTTATCACTGGCTGTTCTCTCGTCCCTTGTCCCCTGTCCCTCGTCCCTGTAGAAGGTACTCTAAAAAAAATACTACCTTGTATTACATAGTATTATAAAAAACCCCTACATTTGTACTGTTATTTGATCCGAACCTTCAAAAACAGGTACATGAACATAGAAAATACACAGAGCCAGATGAGGAAAGGGGTGTTGGAATTCTGCATCCTATCTGTCATTCAGCGTGGCGAGGCCTACCCAAGTGATATAATAGAAGAAATGAAAAAGGCAAACCTCAATATTCTTGAGGGTACGCTGTATCCACTGCTCACTAGATTAAAAAATGCAGAATTCCTTTCCTATCGCTGGGTTGAAAGCTCTGGCGGTCCTCCCCGCAAATATTTCTCTCTTACCGAGAAAGGAGCAGCTTTCTATAAAGAACTCGAGATCACCTGGAGGGAGATGGTTGAGGG
>JBKCFW010000003.1:0-10306 GCA_046303675.1 bacterium | reverse complement strand
CAGCCGCCACCGCCACCACCACCACCCCAATTACCACCTCCGCCGCCTCTGCCACCACCACTATTTTGTGGTAAAATTGACTTTCCTCTGTAGTCTCCGGTCAGTTGCAACGTAAAATTGGATGGCAATTTGATGTTCGCGTTAAGTTTTCCGAAGAAACTCCAAAGTGAGTTATTCAGATTTTGTTCGAGGTTACTGCTGTTGATGCTAGAATTGAAAAAATTCAAATTGGTAGTGATCTCTAACCACTTATAAACAGGATTTCTTGCAGTGAATTCTAATCCATAAGCTCTGCTGCTATTGGCATTGATAAAGGTATTGATGAGTATATCCTTATTAGGTATTGCACTTTCTTCTTTGATCTGATAACGGGTAATGAGATTATTGCTTTGCTTAAAGTAACCCGAGATAAGAATACTGTGATTTCCTTTTAACGTTTTCTGATAATTAAGTTCCAGTGAATTTGTAAATTCTGGAACCAGTGCCGGATTGCCTTTACTGATATTTAGTGAATCGGTATAATCAACAAATGGTAATATCTGGAAGAAATTAGGGCGATTAATTTTTCTGGCAAAACTGAACTGAAGATCTTGAGATTGATCGATTTGATGGGTAAGGTTGAGGCTCGGAAATAAACTGAGGGGGTAGCTGTTGCCAAAACTGCTGTTATTGGTAAGCAGTGTGCCGGTATATCTAGAGTTTTCAACCCTTAATCCGAGTTGATAATTAGTTTTTTTACTAATGACATTTGAATATGTTCCATACGCTGCATACACTTGGTCGTTGAACTTGTAATTGGCATTGATGGAAGTAATCGGTATGTAATCTGCCAAAGCAATGTTGTAGATATAATTCAAATTTTCACTCTGAAAATCCCTAATAGCAGCGCGAAGTCCAAGTTCAATTTTTGAATTTTCACTCGTTGGAGCTACGAAATCAGTTTGAAAAGTATAGTAGTCATTTCCACCTTTTCCTTCCTGTTTTTGGTCGATGGCATCTCCTTTTGGTGTTTTTGTCAGATCAAAATACTGAGTCTGAAATCCTCCATTACTTTTATTTTGGCTACTATTAAAATTGACATCTGCCGTTAACTCCATGCCTTTCCTGCTAAATAGCCTTTTATATCCCAGTGAAGCTCCTGCATTTTGAAAATTAAAACCAGAAGATGCTTCTCTGTCTGACAATATAGATGATATAGCTGCATTGAAAAAAGTATCAGTTTTTATGGAGAGCTTATCGTCATTGTTGAACTCGCCTTGAACATAACTTCCGGATAGCGTTAATGTGTACCTGTTATCTATAAAATAATCTACTCCGGCTCTGTTATAATTGAAAAATCCATTACTTCTGGGGTTACTTGTTTGGACATATTTTATCGTAGGGTATTCAAAAAATTCTTCTCTTGTCGATGATGCTTCACCTATTGATTTTCTGATGTTCAATGAAGAACTCGCAAAAAAGTTCAATTTGTTTTGTTTAAAGTTAATGTCGCCACCCAGATTTGGTCTTGCACGGGAGTCAATTCCAGCCCTGATGTTACCATTGTACCCGGCTTTTCTATTCTTTTTTAGTACGATATTGATGATGCCAGACATGCCGCCTGATGCATCAAACTTGGCCGAAGGATTTGTAATGAGTTCTACGCTTTGTATCGCATCAGATGGGATCTGGTCTAAAGTAAGTGTAGTAGGTCTGCCATCTACAAAAATGGTGGGAGAGGAATTCCTTAATGAAACATTTCCATCAATGTCCACATCCACACCAGGGATATTTCTCATCAATTCAGAAGCAGTTTGCCCGGTCGACACGAGATTTTTTTCAACATTGAAAATTTTTCTATCAACTCCCATTTGCATGAAAGGTTTTGTTCCTGTCACTGTTACCTCAGCCAGTTGTTTGGCATCCAGTTGAAGTTTAATATTACCAAGATCCATATCAGCATTACTCATTAACTTACTGAAGTAGACACCCATTTTTACATCAAATTTCAGCGCACGCTCCAGTGTCTGATATCCAATCGCAGTTATCTTTAACGTGTATTGTCCCATCACCGACAGGTTTTCAAGGCTAAAATCTCCTGTCGCATCGGTGAGTTGTCCACCTACTACAACTGGTTTCCTCGTTTTTGAAGTACTGTCGAATCGCAATTGGATGAGTTGAACAGAAGCTGCCAATAAAGGCTTGTTAGTACTCCCGTCTATGATTTTCCCATAGAAACGGCCGAAATTCAAGTTCTGATTATTATTAGCTCCTGGTCTTATACCATTTGGAACTTGGGCTTTTATTAGGGTTGAATTTAAAAGAAAGAGGATGAGCAGAAAATTTCGCATTAAACTATTTTGATGATTTAGATGTCGTTTTGTTTATAAACTTTCGGGTATGATCGGTGTAATCATTAAACGTTTGAGTAGTTCATTAGTTCAAGTTCTTAGAAAATAGCAGTCTGTTCAGTGAGGGAATAGCCGATCATTTGTATTCAAATGTTACACTAAAAGAGTGATTGCAACTTGTATGCACCCTATAATCAAGCCAAGAACTCCTCCTATGATCTCAATAAAACGAAATTCTTTTGACATGATCTGGTTTAAGATTGTTTCCATTTTATCTGTCGAAAATTTGGAAACCTTATCAATTACGATCTTTTCAAGATCAAGTTGCGACTCCAACGATTTCATATACCCATTGATCAGATCAGGGAACATAGATTGAAGCTCTTTCATGAAAATGCCCTTCAGCTGGTTAATGGTATTGTCGCCTATGAACATAGAGATCACAGGAAAAACATCACTGATCTTTGTCCTGAGGAAATAATCTATTTTTTGCTCCAAAAAAGGCATCATTGCGTTGATGTTCTTCGGATCTGCTATTTTCTGTTTAATATCTTCAAATGATAAGAGTTCAGTGCTGACAAGTTTCCCAAGTTTTTTGGCAAACTGCTTTTGACTTTTTGGAAAAATACCCTGAAAAGTGATGCCTAATATTTTCCTGGGGCTTCTGGGATGAAAAAGCATCTTAAGTGCCATCCAGTTGGTAAACCAACCAATGAAAGCGGATATAACAGGAATCAAGATCAACCAATAATTCATTCGATATTTTTTGCAAAGTTAACCCCATGAAAATCAGTGTCAAAATCGATTTTGACGAAGACAACATTTGCCTTAAATTTGCCCTGCTTTATACATGGAGGTTGTAGCTCAGTTGGTTAGAGCGTCTGATTGTGGTTCAGAAGGTCGTGGGTTCGAGACCCATCATCCTCCCAGATTGAATAGGGATTTACGGATCAACCGTACATCCCTATTTTTTTTAAAAGAACAGTAATACGTTACTGTTGAATAAGTTAACATTTTTTTTATTCTTTATTTCTATTCTTCACCACATGCGCTAACTAAAAAGTTTATTTTTGAATATGTCATCAAAAATTGTAAAGTTTATGCTGAGTAAGAGATTTCTGCCCATTGCTGTCATTTTTATTATTGCCGGTTTTCTTATCGCAGTTCGCTCTTCAGGTGTTGGTAATCCACCTGATCGATTTGAGCTAATTTTTAAACAGGTAGCAGAGATGCTCGAGCAGGTCCATTACAGCCCTAAGCCCATCAATGACGAATTCTCAAAAAACATCTTCAAGAAATATCTTGAAACCCTGGATCCTGACAAGAATATTTTTATTGCTTCTGATATTAAAGAACTCAAAAAATTTGAGTTATCCATTGATGACGAATTGCATGGTTCATCAATTCAGTTTTTTCATGCTGTTGAAACGGTGTTCAACAAGAGGATAAAAGAATTAAGTATTGTTTATCCAGCTATCCTGCAGCAAAGTTTTGATTTTAATTCACCTGAAAGTATACTGCTGGATGCTGACAAGTTTGATTTCCCCAAAAATGACATTGCAAGAAAAGATGCATGGCGGAAAAAGCTAAAGTTTATGACCCTTGAACGTTACTCAGACCTGCTTGATCAGAGGGAACTCCTAAAAAAAGGTGATAGCTTGTATAAGTCTGATATGGAGCTTGAAAAAGAAGCCAGGACAAAAGTAAAGCAGATCATGTCGAGAAATTTCGATCGCATGATCAATAAAATAAAACCTGATGAACGTTTTGATATGCTGGTGAATGTGATCACCAATTACATGGATCCTCACACAACATTTTTTCCTCCTATAGAAAAACGAAGTTTCGACGAACAAATGAGCGGAAGATTTTACGGGATAGGCGCATCATTAAAAAATGATGAAGGGGCAATTCGTATTGCCATGCTTGTAGCGGGCTTACCGGCTTGGAAATCGCAACAAATTGATGTGGGCGACCAGGTATTGAAAGTTGGACAAGGAGATGCTGAGCCTACCGATTTAACAGGTTTTGAAACTGAAGAGGCTGTAAAATTGATCCGAGGTAAAAAAGGTACCGAAGTGAGACTGACCATCAAAAAAGCTGATGGAAGCCTTAAAGTGGTAGCTATGATCAGGGATGAAGTTGTTCTCGATGAAACATATGCCAAAAGTGCGGTCATTAATGATGGCGGTAAAAAGATCGGCTATATTTTTCTGCCTGAATTCTATGCCGACTGGGAAAGACCTAATGGACCTAAAAGTGGTCAGGATGTTGCGAAAGAGATCCTCAAGCTTAAGCAAGAGAATATCGACGGACTTATCATCGACCTCAGGAACAATGGCGGCGGTTCTCTTTACGATGTGGTTCAGATGGTAGGATACTTCATACCTGAGGGGCCGATAGTTCAAGTAAAAGATCGTGATGGTAACCCAAGTGTACTACGAGACCGTGACAGAAGTGTTTTATACGATGGCCCTCTTACTGTCATGGTAAATGAATTTGCTGCTTCGGCATCTGAGATCTTTGCCGCTGCAATACAGGATTACGGAAGAGGAGTTGTCATTGGAAGTACATCTACTTTTGGAAAGGGTACCGTTCAACGAAATATTGGTCTTGAATCTAACGCTCTCTTGACGAAAGATAACGGGGAATTAGGTACAATAAAACTCACACTTCAAAAGTTTTATAGAATCAATGGAGGTTCAACACAACTGAAGGGTGTTACTCCGAATATCATATTGCCTGATCAATATGAAACACTTAAATACAGAGAGAAAGACAACCCTGATGCATTGCCATGGGACGAGATTCAAAAGGCCTTCTACAGCAAAGTGCCGGCTAAGTATGATATTGAATACATCAAACAAAAAAGTGCCGACAGAGTGAGTGCACATCCAACTTTTAAAGCCATACAGGAATCAACTGCTTTAATGGACAAAGCAAATGAAAAGGTATATTCTCTGCAGCTTACAAAATATCGAGAGGAGCAAAAGGCCTTACGTGATGCATTTAAAAAAATAGACGAATCAAACAAATCGGGCAAAATGCTTGATGTATCGATGCTTAACGTCGACAAGGAAAAATTATCAATAGACAATGATAAATTTGAGCGCAGGAAGCAATGGATAAGTAATATATCGAAAGACATTTATGTAAACGAAACAGCTCAGGTTATTGCTGATATAATGCGTCAATACACCCTGGTGATCAATGGGTGATCGAATGTAAATGATCTATTTTCGATTTCCTTTTTTGTTCAAATTGGACTTGTTTGCTTCTAATATTCTTTCACCTTTTAAAGTTGATGCCAGCTTAATTGCGTTATAAGCATTGATAATGCCTCCGGTTGATGACAAGTCTTGTAAAGAAGCCATTTCATTTTCATTCTCTTCTTTATTAATGTTGGTCTTATCAACTTTAGTTACACTTTGTTCAATGACCCATTTTAGTTGTTTGACACTTAGGGTGGGGTAGTAAGATAAAATCAGTGCTGCCAAACCTGAAACAACAGGACTGGCCATGCTCGTACCATCTTTTTCGCCATACACATTCCCCCCAGGAATAGTCGAATAGATTCGAACACCAGGAGCAAAGACATTAACTTCACGTTTGCCATAGTTCGAAAAAGATGCAATTATTTCTTCTTCACTCGCGCCACTTGCCCCAACATTGATCCAGTTTGTAAAAACTTTGTTTGTATCGTTATTTAAGTTTTTTGATGGAAAGTTGTCCTCAATGTCAATATTCTTAGCATCATTGCCGGCAGCATGAACAAGTAAAACACCTTTACTTTCTGCATATAATGCAGCTTCATCCACCCAGTTTTTCTCAGGCGAGAAACTTTTGCCAAAACTCATGTTAATGACCCATGCACCATTGTCAACCGCATAACGAATGGCATTGGCTATATCCTTGTCATGTTCATCGCCATCTGGAACAGCCCTTATCGTCATAATCTCTACATGATCTGCGATTCCATTGATCCCAATTCCATTTTTTCTGTCAGCACCAATGATACCTGAAACATGAGTGCCATGAGAAGACTCTGGACCCATTACATCAGCGTTTCCATAAAACCGGTCATTAATATCTGAATAGATATCCTGAACAATTTCAGCTCTGTAAGGCCTAGGGGCCTTTTCAATGGCTTCCAGCTTCGATTTCTCCCCCTCATAAAATCTTGTCAATTCACCGATCAGAAGGGTATTTGTTTTGTCCATCTCCTTCGTTTGTTGAAAAATGCTCAAAACAACTGATTTCGCTTTATTAATCAAGGGATCTGTAGACTTAAAACTTTGAAGCTCGTCACCCGTATATTCATTTTTACCGATTGCTTGTTGTATAGTGCTGTCGGCACTTGGAATTCTGGCTACAATATCCTTTAAGATCAAAACGTAAAGCGCTGCGTCCTTGGCCTGAGATTCGAGTTGCGCTTGAGCTTTTTTGTATGTTTTATAAAAAGGTTTAAGTTCATTTCTCAGGGTATCTTCATTGATTTCTTTTTCACCAAAGACTTCGCGATATTTAAAGTAGACCCTCGCTCCCTCATAACTGTCCTTTGAAACATTACGCCCGTCTTTGCCACCAATGAAATTCCAGCCATAGACATCATCAATGAACCCGTTTTTATCATCATCAATTCCATTGTAGGGTATCTCTTTACGATTCTTCCATAATACTGAACTCAGATCTTCATGAAGGGTGTCCACGCCAGAATCAATCACAGCAACAATGATCTTTTTCTGAGGTTGCATGTTTTTCAAAAGCTCATTGTAAGCCTTATTTAAACTAATTCCATAAACACCTGATGTCATTCTATCTTCAAAATGCCATCCTTTTGAATAAGTGGATGGTGATGCATATTGAGCAAAACTAATATTCAAGCCAAACGTCAAAAAACTCGTAAAGATCAAAAAGAATTTTTTCCTCATATCAATCGTATTGAGGGCAATTTAGTGGTTTAAACATAAATGATAAACAGGTTTACAAAGTTTTAGCAAACTTTAAGCAAGTACCTGCCGATCATCGTTTCTGTCTTTCCTGTTAAGGATGAAAAGAAGTATCAGTGATAAAGGGCCAAGAATAAACATCATGATGGTCTGAACCGACCAAAGTAACCATCCGAATGCCAGTCCGGTCACTTCATTGATGCCATATAAAAACAAGGTCTGTTGAACAATGAGTTGATACGCACCAATTCCACCTTGTGTGGCAATCATAGCAAAACTACCGAACGTTAAAATTGTCAAAGATTGGATCCATCCCATCTCTGTTAACTCACGCATAGCAAAAAATCCAATCTTGATACTCAATAGATAAAGGACCCAAATCAATATGGTATATATGATGAAAATTGATTTGTTTTTTATGTTTCGAATACTCGATAATCCCTGAAAGACTCCCTTTACCAGTTCTTTAATTTTTAGAACAATGGGAGATTTTGCTTTTTTTAATCCTAAAAAAACGATTATCAGAAAAGAAAAAAAAATTGCCAGTAAAATGATCCATTTTTCGGGTGATAGGTAGAATTTATTCAGCAGGCTATTCCAAATTCTCTTTGCATAGTTGCCTGCAAGGTCAAATTGGGTGGTAATAGTAAGTATGATTATGATCAATAGACATATCACATCAATAAACCTTTCAGCTACCATTGTGCCAATAAGTCGGTCTACCGGAATTTTTTCATCCCGACTCAGTAATGAACATTTCATTAATTCGCCCAATCTTGGAAACAATAGATTGAAAAAAAAGCCAGCCAACACCGAAAAGAAGACGTTATACGTTTTAGGTGTATAGCCCAAAGGGTGGAACATCATCTTCCACCTCAAGGCCCTTACATAATGGCTTACTATCAAAACGATCATGCAGGGTACAACCAAACTTAGATTTGCTGTAAATACCAGGTTTTTGACCTGTCTTATCTCATTTTCAGAAAATTTCCGGATGGATAGCCAAAGTAAAAAAAAGCCCAGAAATAGGAAAAAAATGAATTGAATGAACGAAAAAAGCGACTTTTTTGTCATGTATTTACCCTGAGGGTATAAAGGTAGCCTTTTAAGCAGATTATTGGAATGTGTATTATTTGATCATAGCTGTATTCAAGGGTCCAACACGCATTAAACGTACATTCCGGTATTTTTTGTATTTTTGCACCCATTCTGGTTTCACTAAACTTCTTGCATGGTAACAAAAAAACGAATTCTCTTCATCGCCAATGAGATGTCTCCTTATGTGGAACTAACAGAATTTTCGGAAATGGTCAATAAGTTGGCCATCAAAGCAAATGATACAAGTTTTGAAGTAAGATGCATCATGCCCCGTTTCGGTACGATCAACGAACGAAGACACAGACTGCATGAAGTAGTTAGATTGTCAGGCATCAATATCACGATAGAAAATGATGATTATCCTCTTCAGATCAAGGTTGCATCCTTACCCAATGCGAGGCTGCAGGTCTATTTTTTAGACAATGAGGATATGTTCAGGAGAAAGTACATTTTTCATGATGAACATGATAAATGGTATGATGACAACGGGATCAGATCAATTTTTTTCTGTAAGAGCGCTCTTGAGACCGTTAAAAAGTTTGGCTGGCCTCCCGATATTATCCATTGCAGTGGTTGGATGACCAGTCTGGTGCCCCTGTTTCTGAAAACCGCTTACAAAAAAGAACCCGTTTTCAGTAACAGCAAAATATTATTCACGATCGGACAAAATACCTTCAAGGAAAAGCTCAATGCCAATTTTCTGAAACTTTGTCTAATAAATATTGGTGTCAAGGAAAAAGATCTTGAACCATACAGTGAACTGACGAATACAGCTCTTTTTAAAGGCGCCGCAACGTATGCTGACGCTATATCATTTGGAGATGATCAGGTAGATAAAAAACTGCTTGAAGCTTTTTCAAAAGTCAAAGGGAAAAAGGTTATCCCTTTTGCCCCTGATTCTGATTTAACAGAGTATTTACAATTGTATAGCGACCTTGCCAATAAATAATTTCGCCGAAAAGTTAAATCAATATTTACGTGAGATATCGAAGTTTGTTGAAAGTTCTTGCCCCTTTTTCCTTCATACTTTTATTGTCTAATTGCACCAAGATCAAAAGTACTGACATTGGCCTTGAACTCATTCCTCTGGTTGATAATATCACAACCTTTGATACATCTTTGGAGGTAACAGCTACCAGCTATGTAATACCAGATTCTTTGCTGCCACGACTTGGACGAAATGCAAATGCGGACCAGGGTGTTTTTTTATTGGGTCATATATCGGACGACCCACTCTTTGGCAAAACCACAGCATCAATCTTTATTCAGTTAAAACCAGAGTACTATCCTTTTAGGTTTGAAAATGTTACGGACAGTCTTTATCTGGATTCAGCAATACTTGGTCTGAAATGGGTGAGAACTTTTGGTGATACCAATGCAGTTCAAAAAATATCAGTGAGACGGATTACTGGTGACCTTAAGGCAGACTCTGCCTACAGGACAAATGTAACTGTTCAATATGGTGAGGAGCTTGGATCTGCAACTTTTGTCCCTTCAACACTCAATGATTCAATAATACTAAGAGAAAAAAAGCTCAGTAGTCAGCTTAGAATAAAAATGAATAATTCTTTTGCCCAGACACTGTTGGTAGATGATACCAGTGCAGCAGGCAGATACAAGTCGGACAGTACCTTCAACCTTTTTCTGAAAGGATTTGCTATAGTTCCTGATTTATCAGGTCAAGGTGCGAATGCCAACGCGCTGATAAGTTTTGCAATGGCTGATTCTGCTACACAACTGAGGTTATATTATCGATATAAACGCAATGGAGTTTTTGATACCACATTCTTGGATTTCACAGCTACAACAACAAAGGTTGGACCATCTGCAAATCAAATTCTGAGAGATCCTTCAGGTAGTCAGGCTGCTCAATTCAATGGAAACAATCCAAATGGTGACAGTTTGATATACATTCAAGCTGAACCAGGT
>JBKCFW010000002.1:0-5336 GCA_046303675.1 bacterium | reverse complement strand
ACATGATAATATAAGTTCCTGATGGTCTCACCTAATTGAGTAAGTTCAGGAACAGGGAGCAGCAATCCGCCTACTACAGCATATACTAACAAAATCATTGCGCTTATTTTCCACCAGGCAAGCTTCATAAATGGATGTGATTTACTAGTGACAATTTTTCATCGCCAACTATATAACGTTTGGCGTCGATAAGTGTTTTCAAAATTAGGCCCTTAGGCTAATCTTTCCATAAAAAAGGATACAAAATAACAGATAACAAAATGATCAACAGATCCAGGGCTAGTATAAGCAGTATAAGTTGTAACGGGACCCCTTCTCTGAACACCTCTGAAAAGGCAGATTTTGACAGTCTCGCCAGCAGCAGCAACTGTGGAATAACAAGCGGAAAGCCTAAAATGGCCATGAGAGAGGCTTGTTGCATTGCCTTTGATGCAATGGCGGCAAGCATAGTGAAAATCAACCCTAAGCCGATCGATCCCAGTAAGCCTATTCCCATAAACACGAGAAATGAAGTTGTTGGATCTCCCATGAACGCTGTGAACAATAAGAGGTTGATAATGCCCATGGCAATCATCAAAACAATATTGTATGTCAGTTTTGAAAGGATGAAAATTGCAGGGGAGGTTATAGAATAGTAATACAGCATTCTGCCTTTTGCCTCTTGAAGAAAACTTTTTGCAACTGCATTGATGCATATGAACAGTTGAGTAATCCAAAACAGCGCATTCCAGGTATCATAGGCAGGATCACCCATGGTCAGGTAGATCACAAAAACAGTAGAGGCAATGTAGAGCATTACACCATAAAGGGTATGTTGCTGTCTGGTTTCCAGCAGAAATTCTTTTTTGAGTAAGGCTTGATATTGTTTTAATGCAGTCAATCTATCTTAATTATAATCAAAACAAGATATACATCTTGCCTCATATTCGTTTTTTTCTCCAATTAATACTTGTTCATCACTTCGTGTTTTTCTATAAGAAAAACTGGCTTCACCGCCACATCGTTCACATATTGCATGAAGTTGTGTAACGTGGTTCGCTATCGACAGCAAAGCAGGCATAGGTCCGAATGGTATACCCCGATAATCCATATCAAGTCCTGCAACGATCACTCTTATGCCTTGATCGGCTATTTTTTGGACCGCCTCTACAAGTGCATGTTCAAAAAACTGTGCTTCATCAATGGCAACAAGCTCCAGTCCATCAACATGATCGACAATTCGCTTTCCCTCCTGGATGGGTGTTGCGTCAACCGAATTTGAATCATGCGAAACGATCTTGTCTGAGTGATAGCGTATGTCGATCGAAGGTTTGAATACGCCGATCTTCTGCTGTTGAATTCCTGAATCTTTGATCCGCCTGATCAATTCTTTGGTTTTGCCAGAAAACATACAACCACATATCACTTCAATGATGCCGGTCTGACGGTTTTTTTTGTTGAGATCAATGGGCATGTTCCTTTTGTTAATCTTCGGTATCTTTAGCAAGTCCACTTCGTTGTAAAAATACCATAAAGGGATGGAAAGACTGAAACAATTGATAGAAAAGTTGAAGACCGAGGTTGATTCGGGTGCAGGCATGGAGCAGTTAATGGAGACGGTATTCGATATAACGCGTTCGGTCATGGAGAAGAAACAGATTATGGAAAATCAAGGTGTCGATGCAAATAGTACGACATCCATTGAGGTTCAGAAGCGTCCTCCAGATCAGGTAAGTATGAAAGTAGAAGTCAATCACGATCAGCCAGACCTTGCAGAAAAGCTCAGCCAACAGCCAATTGATTCTATTCGCTCTGCCATGGGCATCAACGAGAAATATATTTTTCTTCAGGCTTTTTTCAAGGGCGAAGCAAATTCATTCGAACACATGATGGTTGCAATAGATGGGGCAAAGGGATACGAAGAGGCCAAGTTGATTCTAGAAGAGTATTTGCCTGTGGTGCCTATGAACGACGAGCAGCTGCAGATTTTGGAAAAATTTGATTATCTGCTCAGACGAAGATTCTTTTCTATATAATCAGTAATTTTTTTAGTAGCCCCTTTTCTCTTCTCTACAAAGCTTCTTGCAGTTTCATTTTTCTCTTGCAGTAGTCGTTTATCTGTTAATAATCTCTCCACTATCTCAATTAACGTTCCACGTCGCTGATAGCTGAAACCTGCACCACTTGCTATTAAAGCTTCCGGCTCAGCAGATCGTTGATGGTTTGGTCCAAATATCACAACACGCCCATAGGCAGCAGGTTCCAGCACATTGTGAATGCCCGCTATATTAAAACCTCCGCCTACGTAGCATATGGTACTGTAGCGATATATTTTTGACAACATACCAATACAATCGATGATCAGTACAGTTGAATTGTTTTTTTTCAAATCAGATTCCAACGCTGAGAGCAATACACTGTCGTCAAACCTTTCTTTCGTCTTCTGAATTGCCGATTCACTCACCTCATGGGGAGCTATGATCATCTTAAGCGTCGGTTGTTGCTTTGAAAGATCAGCAAGCATTTTTTCATCCTCTTCCCATGTACTACCTGCGATGAGTACTTGATTACCTGCACAGAAAGATTCAATATGATGGTGTGTAAAAGGTTGGTTAATGATCTCTGTCACCCGGTCGAACCTTGTGTCACCTGCAATTGAAATTTCCGCGCGAAGTCCATACTTCTTTAGTATCTCAAATGAATCCTGATCCTGAACAAAAATGTGAGAATAGTTTTCCAGCAGTCCTCTTAAAAAGCCTCCAAAAATTCCAAAAAAAGTTTGTTCGGGTTTGAAGATGGCAGAAACCAGTAGTGTCGGGATATTTCTTTTCTTTAATTCTGTAAGATAGTAGTGCCATGACTCATACTTTACAAAAATGACAAGTTCCGGGTTAACAGCATCAAGAAAATACTGGACATTACGTTTGCCATCCAGTGGCAGATAAAAGACCAGGTCTGCTCCGCTGTTATTTTTCTTGATCTCATACCCCGAAGGCGAGAAAAAGGTTAACAGTATACGGTGACCAGGATATCTTTTTTTGAGATCCTCGAGCAGCGGTCGGCCTTGTTCAAATTCTCCCAAAGAAGCACAGTGCATCCATATCAAAGGTCCCCCTGTCGCAGCAACAGCTACTTTGATCCTTTTCAAGAGCGATCTTCTGCCATTTACCCATTGTCTTGCCTTTGGGTTCCATAAGGATGCGAGATGGATCCCTGCTGAAAAAGCGTAGAGGAATAAATTATAAAAAAATAGCATATCTGTAATCGATGCCAAAGCTACGACTTCTCTCGCATCTGCTTAATTTTGTTACCTTTGCGCAACAAAGAACGGCATATGACACCCATTCAAATGGTGGACCTTAAACGGCAGTACCTCAAGATAAAAAATGAGGTTGATGAGGCAATACTTAAAGTCCTTGATACAACATCTTTCATCAATGGGAAATCCGTCACTGATTTTTCTACACACCTGGGCGAGTACCTTAAAGTTGAACATGTTATTCCCTGTGCCAATGGTACAGATGCCCTGCAGATCGCTATGATGGCATTGGACCTTCAACCTGGTGATGAAGTGATCACGCCTTCTTTCACCTACATTGCTACTACAGAAGTAATTGCACTACTCAGACTGAAACCTGTATTTGTCGATGTTGATGCCTCCACATTTTGTATCACAGCTGATGCGATCAGAAAAGCGATCACACCAAAGACAAAAGCGATTGTTCCGGTTCATTTATACGGACAGTCTGCTCCAATGGAGGAGATCATGTCTATCGCAAAGGAACACGACCTGTATGTTATAGAAGATAACGCACAGGCCATCGGAGCGGAGATAACCTTTAGCAATGGGGAAACGTATAAAACCGGAACAATTGGTCATATTGGCTGTACATCATTTTTCCCCTCAAAAAATCTTGGAGGATATGGAGATGGGGGAGCGATCATGACCAGGGATGCTGGCTTGGCAGAGAAGATAAAGATGATCGCCAACCATGGACAAAGCAAGCGATACTATCATGATCTGGTTGGTTGTAACTCTCGACTCGACAGCATTCAGGCTGCAGTCCTCAATATCAAACTAAAGCACCTTGATGAATACAACTTGGCGAGAGGGAGAGCAGCGGCTTTTTACAGCAATGCCTTTGCATCAAATCCAAAGATCACCACACCTGTCATTGCCTCAGGAAACACTCATGTATTCCATCAATACACAATGATCCTTCATGATGCAGATCGTGATGGTCTGGTGGAATACTTGTCAGCCCAAGGCATTCCAGCCATGATCTATTATCCTGTTCCTGCCCACAAGCAAAAAATGTTTGCATTTTTGAATTTGCCGGAGGTTCAATTGCCGGTGACCGATTGGCTTACGGGAAGAGTTGTGTCTCTGCCAATTCACACGGAACTTGATAAAGAACAATTGGAGCATATCACACATCATGTAAACACTTACCTCAAGTAAAAAACACCAGATGAAGATTGCAGTTATTGGAACAGGATATGTTGGACTCGTAACAGGGACCTGTTTTGCCGAAACAGGAAATGATGTCACCTGTATCGATATCGATCAGCGGAAGATCGATAAACTTTCTGCAGGAGAGATCACCATATATGAGCCTGGTCTGGAAAAGATATTTGTTAGAAATCTCAAGGAAGGACGTTTGCATTTTACTTCAAACCTGAAAGAGGGTATCAAGGGAGCAAAAATTCTTTTTCTGGCATTGCCAACACCACCGGGAGAGGATGGATCGGCTGACTTAAGATATGTTCTGGGTGTGGCCAGTGAGTTGGGCAAGATCATCAATGATTATGTGGTCATAGTCGACAAAAGTACGGTTCCGGTCGGAACCGCTGAAAAAGTATCCGAGGCCGTGGCAGCAAATACCAAGATTGAATTTGATGTCGTCTCCAATCCAGAATTCTTGCGTGATTGAGTTGCCGTAGATGATTTCATGAAGCCTGATATGGTTGTGATCGGAACAAATTCAGAGCGAGCAAAGAAATTAATGAATGAATTGTATGCCCCATTTGTTCGTTCAGGAAATCCACTGATCTATATGGATCTGAGATCAGCCGAGCTGACAAAATATGCAGCGAATTCATTTCTGGCTACAAAGATCTCCTTCATGAACGAGATCGCTCAGCTCTGTGAAAGACTCGGTGCGGATGTTGATATGGTCAGACTTGGAATTGGAAGTGATGCACGTATCGGTAAACGATTTTTGTTTCCGGGTATAGGTTATGGTGGAAGTTGTTTCCCAAAAGATGTTCAGGCACTTGTAAAGAGTTCAGGGGAAGTTGGTTACAATTTTAAGATCTTGAATGCGGTGATGGATGTGAACGAAACGCAGAAAATG
>JBKCFW010000001.1:0-13615 GCA_046303675.1 bacterium | reverse complement strand
TGACTATCTTAACAGCACAGAGGGGATAACTGTTGTATTTTCTTGTGCCTCAATGGAAGAATTCAGGGAACACCTCGCCAAGAAAGAAATAGCAGCTCCTGACGTGATCATGCTCGACATTTTTTTGCCGGGTGAATCAGGACTGAATGGTATCCCTTTCTTAAAAGAAAAGTTTTCTGATGCTAAAATCATCATGTTAACTGCCTATAATGAAGAATCGCTTATCATCAATTGCATCAAGCAAGGTGCAGTTGGTTATGCGTTAAAAACTACGCAACTCAATCAGATCGTTGAAATAATCAGACAAACGAACAGGGCTGGAGCCTTCATTGACGAAAAGTCCATCGGAAAAGTCATCAACAATATCCAATCAAAAAAAGAAATTGGACTCAGTGCCAACCTAACGTATAGAGAAAAAGAAATTGTAGCCTTGGTGGAGAAAGGTCTAAGCTACAAACAAATGTCCGAGCAACTCTTTGTAACGACCTACACAATAAATTACCACCTAAAAAATATCTACAAGAAATTAAATATTCACTCAAAATCAGAACTGCTCACCAAGATCATGGAGCTTTCCAAATAGGCAGGAATCTTTTTTTGGATATTCTAGTCAACTTAATTTTATTAAAACTCAATTAGCATAAATTTATCAGCGTACGTCTGTTTGTATCATCCAATATCAAGTGAAGATCAATTAGATTTGATTTGTGTCTAATAATCAAAAGCTTGAATCGCTTGAGCTAATAACGACAGAAGAAGTTGATAAATTATTTCCTTTTCATTTTTCGGTAGATGAGCATATGAACGTATGCGAAAAAGGCCCATCACTTGAAAAGCTTTTGCATAAAAATATAAACGAACATCATTTCTCAATGCTGTTCAAGCTGGTTTCTCCAAAAACCGAAAACAACCTAAATTATAGCCACCTTAACTCAATATGTGGGAAATATGTCGTGATCGAGATAAAGAACATCAAAGGTGGACTGTTAAAGGGCTCATTTGATCAACACAAAAGTAATGGCAATTTAAGGTTTTGGGGATCCCTTAGTGCCAATGATCATATTACCTTGAAAGCAATGGGACTCACCTATTCAGACTTCCCAACATACGATCCAATATTTGATTTCCATCAGCTAAAATCACTACTTACAGAAATTTATGAAACAAGACTGAGGGATGAAGAGGAACAACGAGATACGATCAGTAGAGATCTGCATGACGGTGTTGGACAGATGCTTGCCTATCTGAATGTGTACTTTAACATATTAAGAGAGAAAGAAAACATTGAACTATATGACATAGAAAAAGTACAAATCACTCTGAGAAAAATAATTGACGAGATCAGAAGAATATCAAGAAATCTTACTCCTCCAGCCATCAAGCAACTTGGTTTCAAAGAGGCTGTCATGGAATTGATCAACAGCTATGCCATCATTATTAAACCAAAATTTCATATTAACATGTATAAGGGGCAAGACCCCAATCAGTTTCTATACGAGCATAAGATCATGATCTTTAGGATAATACAAGAGCTTAGCAGCAATACATTCAGGTATGCCAAGGCAGACAATGTAGATATAAGCATTGAAATCGAACACAATGAATTGAAACTTCGATACAGTGATGATGGCATCGGTTTTGATGTAAAGAGATCAAGAAAAGGAGTTGGAATAAAAAGTATGCTATCCCGTGTCGAATTCTACGGAGGCATGATCACCATTGACAGTCAACCTCAAATGGGCATGACAGCATTGGTGATTATACCTCTTCAATAGATTAAATATGGCTGAAAAAATCAACATCATAATTGCCGATGATCATCTTCTTATAGCAGAAGCATGGGCAAGTCTTATCAACATGAACCCTCAGTTTGATGTAATAAAGGTTTATGACAACACAAAGACAATGATCGATGAGATCCAGCAAATAAGACCGGATATAGTAATCTTAGACATCAATATTGGTCCTTTTTCAGGGCTGGAGGCAACCAAGATGATCAGAAAACTATTGCCAGGGAGTAAAATTATAGGGGTTTCAATGCACAGTCAGCCTTCTTTTGCAAAAAAAATGATCCGTTATGGCGCATCAGGATACATAACCAAAAGTTCAAATAAAAATGAAATGTACAATGCTATAGAGGCTGTAACAAGGGGGGAAAAATATATATGCCTTGAAATACAAAAGGCAATAACGCATCAGGCTATGTCTGAAGATGATAACAACAAACTCAGCAAGCTGACTGAAAGAGAAATTGAGATCATCAGGTTGATAAGAAATGGAGCTTCCAATAAAGAGATTGCAGAGTCATTGTTCATATCCCCAAGAACAGTAGAAACACACCGAGCAAGGATACTTAAAAAATTAGGACTCAGAAACTCGTTGGCATTGGTAAAATACGTTAATGAATCTTCAATGGATTTTTGACCCCCCTACTAATCCCCCCATATATTTCCCTTACCATCCAGCCATTGCTTCACAGATTCAGTTGTCACTGATTTTGGTCTTTCCAGTGGCATGCCCAGCGCCCTGTCCCAGCAGAGACTTGCAAGAACACCCAATGATCGGCTTACTCCGAAAAGGACGGTATAAAACTCATACTCAACCATGCCATAATGAACCAACAAGGCTCCACTGTGTGCATCAACATTTGGCCAAGGGTTTTTAACTTTACCGAGACTGTTCAAAATCTCCGGAACCGTCTCGTATATCCTCCAGACAGTTTGAACAAGCGCATCATCAGGCATGTGCTTCTTTCCAAATTCCATTTGTGCGGTGAACCTAGGGTCTGTTTTTCTCAAGACGGCATGACCGTATCCAGGAACAACTTTACCTTCACTGAGTGTTTTTTTGACATAATCGGCTATTTGGTCCTTTGAAGGCAGTTCGACTCCAAGAGACTCTCTCATTTCAAATATCCACTTGATCACTTCCTGATTGGCCAATCCATGCAAAGGGCCAGCCAGACCGTTCATCCCTGCAGCAAAGCTCAAGAAAGGATCACTTAATGCAGATCCAACTAAATGAGTCGTATGTGCGGAGACATTACCACCTTCATGATCAGCGTGAATGGTCATATACAAACGCATGAGGTCTTTGAAACTATCATCGTCGTAACCCATCATGTGGGCAAAATTTCCAGCCCAATCAAGCAGTCCGTTTGGTTCAATGTGAACACCATCCCTGTATTTTCTCCGATAGATATAAGCAGCAATGCGAGGCAACCTGGCAATGAGATCCAATGTATCATCAAAAGTAGCATCCCAATAATCCTTTTTATTCATACCAGATGCATATGCTTTTGCAAAATGACTCCCATTCTGCAAAGCCATAATACCAACCACAAACATGGTCATGGGATGAGACGATACTGGCAATGCCTCTATCGTGTCAAAAACATAATTCGGAACATGTGATCGCCTCTGCAGCACGGAAGTGATGTAATCAGCCTCTTCTTGTGATGGTAATTCGCCCATCAGCATTAAATGGAACAACGCTTCCGGCATAGGTTCGTCGCCATCAACTGCTTTCGGCAACTTGGCTTGCAATTCGGGTATTGAATAGCCCCTGAAACGGATACCTTCATTGGCATCCAACAAAGAAGTTTCTGTTACCAGTCCAGTGATCCCCCTCATTCCCTGGTATACCTGTGACAAGGTTACTTCACCAATTACTTTGCCACCATTATCTTTAAGCATTTGCTTGATCTCTGCACCAAGTTGCTCTGCTTTGGCTTTGAATTTTTCTTTTAAAGAATCCATCTACAACAGATTAATAAGTTGATGTATTTAATCGATGTGCAAAAGTAAAACAAAGAGATGGAGCATCATTGAGATTTGAGCAATTTATTCTGCTATTTTGGGGCTGATCGGTACAAATAAATCGTTAGGACAGCAAATATCCCGTTGGGGATCCAGGCAGCGAGGTAAGGATCAAGATCACCCTTGGTTGAAAATATGGTTGAAAAACGGTCTGCTAATATAAAAACAGCACAAATGATAAAACCAATTGCAAGATGAGCCCCGCTGCCTCCCCGTATCTTGCGATAAGCGATGATAGCGCCAATGATGGTAAGCAATAAAACCGCAAAGGGGGTTGCTCCCCGATGAGCCCTTTCCATCTCAAGCTCTTTGACAGTTTCAGATCCTCGAAGCTTCTCTTTATCGATCCTTCTTTTAAGTTCAGGAGAGATCATTCTTGCCTGTAAAAATTGGTCACGCTTGAGATCAGTCGGTTCAAACGATAACTTTTTGCTGACTTCAATCAAATATGATGCGTCTTCTATCAATCCATTAATTTTTCTCTCAACAACTCCAGTCATTCGCCAGCTCTTCTTTGCAGTATCCCAGGCTATATTATTGGCTCGTAGGTTATAGACCACCTGATTGCCTGAAACAGTCTCCATAAAAAAATTAGAACCAGACTTACTTGCCGTATAATAGTAACGCAAGCCCCCATAAGTAAAGGAATCCAATCGCATATATATTGATGATCCAGAGGAAGATATGTCAGATGAGCGGGTATATTTTTCTTCAAAAGTCGTTCGTATTGTATTGGCCTTAGGAATAACAAATGCATTACCATACCATAGCAACAAGCCGAGAAGGGACCCTCCTATCCAATATGGACGAAGAATACGTGACAAACTTACCCCAGACGATAAAATGGCGATGAACTCTGAGCGGTTGGCCATTTTTGATGTGAAAAAGATAACTGAAATGAAAACAAACAATGGGAAAAGCATGGCCACGATATGCGGTATGAACCCCACATAATATTGAGCAAAGATCTGTGAAGCACTGAGATTGGTTTTTGCAAAATCATCAGTCTTTTCACTCATATCGATAACTGTACTGATGAGTGTTAGCAGAATAAGTGAGAAGAAGAATGTCTTCAGAAAACTCCTGAGTATGTACCAGTCTACCTTTTTCATTGCTTATCCGCAAAAGTATCATTAAATGTTCATCTCGGATAACCAGAAAACAATTGATTACAAAAGTTTGGTTTCTGACTCCTTCCGAGGTTTATGATCTATCCAAATATCTTTTATAGGTTTCCAAGCATCTTTTTCTGGCCATTTCATGAACAACAATAGGTTGAGGGTATTGAAGTGTGTCAAATTCAGGCACCCATTGCCTGATATACCTGGCTTCTTTATCAAAACGCTGAGTTTGTAGCGCTGGATTGAATATCCTGAAATAAGGTGCTGCATCACATCCACAACCTGCAGCCCACTGCCATCCCCCATTGTTTGCTGCCAAGTCAAAATCAAGTAGCTTGGATGCAAACCAGGCCTCGCCCCAACGCCAATCGATTAACAGATGTTTCGTTAAGAAGCTTGCGGTGATCATCCTTACTCGGTTGTGCATGAAACCTGTTGCCATTAGTTCACGCATACCCGCATCAACAATTGGATATCCTGTCTGTCCTTTGCACCACTTGTCAAATTCTTCCTCATTATTTCGCCAGACAATACCATCGTATTCCCTTTTAAAAGCCTGTCCCTTTCCCACGTGCGGAAAGTTGGCCAAGATCATATGATAAAAATCCCTCCATATCAACTCATTCAGAAAAGTCTCTGAACTGGTTTGAGCATATTGAACAAGCGACCTGATACTTACAGTGCCAAACCTTAGGTGTACTCCAAATTTTGTGGTACCCGGAATAGATGGGAAATCTCTGGATTGAGCATATTCCTTTATCGTTACATGGGGTATGTTGTTAGAAGGATAGTTCCACTTGACATGATCAAATCCCATTGATTGAAGGGTTGGGACAGCAGCACTTTTGTATTTAAAAAAATTCGATTTTAAAGACTCTGATGAAAATGATCTGACTGGATTGTTCGCAAGGGCTGACTTCCATTTCCTGCTGTAAGGAGTAAATACCGTGTAAGGATTCCCATCATCTTTAACCACTTCTTTCTTTTCAAAAACAACCTGATCCTTGAAGGTTTTAAAACCAACACCGCTGCTAGTCAACAGAGATGATACAACCTCATCCCTTTCATGAGCATACGGTTCATAATCATGGTTTGTATAGACATTCTCTATATCATAAGTTGCCAGTAACTTTTCGAAAATCTCTTTGGGTGTCGAGTAAAAAACTGACAATCCTGAGCCGATCTGTAAAAGTTCGCTATTCATTCTTTCTAGCGATTCATGAATGAATTGTACCCTTAGATCTACAGGCCGATCTAGCTTGTCAAGTATATTTTTATCGAAAATAAAAATTGGAAGAACTGGCGTATCGGATGATAGAGCCTGGAAGAGACCATGGTTGTCGTTGAGTCTAAGATCCCTGCGAAACCAAAATATTGAAATACGGGATTTGTTGGGCATGAATTACTAACAAAACCCCTGAAATTAAGTTGAATGATACAAGACAAATTAGCTTGCGAAAGGACGATTTTCGATTATTCCCGATTTAACAGCATACATTACCAGTCCGGCGAGTGATTTTGCTCCGGTCTTGACCTTAAGTTTATCACGGATCGCTTCTACAGTACGTGGACTCAGATCAACCAGGTCTGCAATTTCCTTGGTACTTTTCTCTTCGCAGATCATCCTCAAGATCGATATTTCCTTATCGGATAACTTTACATCTGCGGGTAGTGCAGCTTCTGCCTGCCTTTTTGTACGAAGTCCATCAATCAACGCTTTGTTCGTTAATTGATTGAAATAATATTCCTGCTCATGTACAGTTTTAACCGCCTGGTAAATGATCTCAGAATCAGAATTTTTAGTCAGATACGAATTGGCGCCCAATTCCATCAACTTTGAGATCATCGAATGATCATTGTGCATGGTCAGCATGATCACTTTGATATCCGGATATAGTTGCTTGATCTCCGGTAGCGTTGCAATACCATCCATGATCGGCATTTGTATATCAAGCAAGATCACATCCGGACGAATATGTTTGAGTATGCTCAACAACTGCATTCCATTGTCTGCCTCGGCAATCATTTTGATATCCTTATGCATCGATAATGTTGTCTTGACACCGGCACGAAACAACACATGATCATCGGCTATGGCAACTTTAATGGGCTCGATCATAAAGCAGATTTTACAGAATGAATGGGTAAGATTTTAATATGCAATGTTAAATCATTTAACGCGGCCAACTATCGTAGAATTACGCTTTTATTCGGTTGCAGGAAACACGGTTGGAAAGGGAATTTACTCAACTCGTTATTTATCAACCGTTTAGAGTATTGTTAGAAATTATGTATTTACTGAATTCAAAATGGATTTTTCACGAGTTAAATCGTTTTTTTCTCATTTTAGGTATGTTAAATAAAATTAGTTTCGTTTTCAAAATTTCAATCATTTGAAAATATTAGTAGTCATTTATGCTATTAGTAGAACATTAATTCTTGTTATAAAGATAATAGCATTAGTGGAAGGTGTAAAAAAAATTAAAATTTTAGGATATCTAAATTTAATAATGATACTCCTTGCATTTTCCCTCTTAGATACACTTTCATTTAGTTTTTTACATCTTGCTCTAAAAAAAACAGAGCTTTTCATTTTAACCGCAAACACACTTCAGACAATATTTATAATAACTGAACTTTTTTTTATTGTTTACTTCTACTTTATTTCTAGTAAGCTGCTAAATCTTAAAAAAAGATTTTTCTTAGTATCTATACTAACTATCATTTCAATTGTCCTAATAATAGATTACAACATCTTAAGATTTAAGTCATTTTCATTAACTACACTAGTGTTTGAAGTAATATTTGTAAACTTTTTTTCAAGTGTTTTTTTCGTAAAAAATATCGACTACGAATTACAAAATATCCCTAGGCATATCAAAATAATCAACCAAAGTTTATTCATATTTATAAATTTTACCGCTCCATATTACTTCATTTCGAGTATACTAAATCACGACAGAAGCCCAATAACAATTACGCTAAATTTCATAAATGATTTTGGGTATAGTTTTCTTTTTTTTCAATTCATAAAAGCCTTTGAATGTCTACAGGTGAAAAAGAGTTAGTATACATTATTTTACTTAGCTCAATAATTATTTTGGGATTTATAGTTTTAGTCCTAATCGTACTGGGACAAATCAAGAGACGTATAAAAAAATCGGCTCTTGAGATAAATACATTAAAAATTATTCATGAAAAAGAATTACTGAAAACCAAACTAGAAATTCAAGAAGAGACATTCAAGAAAATTTCCCGTGAGATCCATGATAATATCAGCCTTGGACTTACACTTTCTAAACTCCAGATAACTAACTATCTTGAAAAACAGCCCGACGTGAACCAGCTGCTCTCAACGTCAATTGACCTCATCGCCAAATCGTTGGTTGACCTGAATGATATTTCAAAATCTCTGGATGGTAATCAGCTTATATCACACGGGCTGATCAATGCTTTGGAATCAGAGATATCTGTACTGAGCCGTTCAGGTATTTATAAAATTGAACTTGAAGTGATGGGCGAACCTGTGTATTTAGATGCCGAAACTGACCTTGTTCTTCTTAGAATTTTTCAGGAAGCAATGAACAATATTCTGAAACATGCGAAGGCCAATTACATTACCATTGATTTGACATACAACCAAGAATCGATGATCATGAAAATTGCCGACAATGGCAAGGGTTTCGATCCCAAAAAGGTTCAGCATAATAAAGAGATAAGAAAAATGTCTGGACTCAATAACTTCTATACCCGTGCAGCGGTTATTGGAGCAACTGTTAATATCATATCATACGAATCAATTGGAACAACGATCATCATTGAAACACCCCTAAAAAAACAACAATAACATGGAAAAGAAATTAATAAAAGTTGCTATGGCAGATGACCACATTCTGCTTAGAAATGCATTAGCCAATCTGATAAACAATACAAATGAATGTAAGATCATAATAGAAGTGAGTAACGGACGTGAACTTATTGAGAAAATCAATAAGGATAATTATCCTGACGTGGTCATCCTTGATTTGAATATGCCCGAGATGGATGGATATGAAACAGCACGTTATCTCATGGAACATCATCCTGAAATAAATGTACTCATGCTAACCATGTATGACTCCGACCTGGCATTGATCAGGTTGCTTAAAGCTGGCGTAAAGGGATTCATGAAAAAAGATATACATCCAAAAGAACTGCTGTACGCCATACAATCCGTGTTCGAACAAGGTTATTACTATTCACCCCAAACCAGCAGCAAGCTGGCTGGATTGTTCAGAGAGGCCAATGAAAAATCGAAATCTCTCGAAAAGATCATGCTCACTGAATTGGAAATTGAATTCCTCAAACTCGTGTGTACAGAAATGACTTACAAGGAAATTGCTTCAGCGTTAAAAATGAATCCCAGAGCGATCGATGGCATGAGAGATAATCTTTTTACACGCCTGGATGTCAAAAGTCGGGTTGGACTGGCAATGTATACGATCAGACATGGGATTGTGGTGATCTAGTCAATCAGCTTATTACGCATACCATACATGATCAATCCCGCGATTGTTTTTACACCAACTTTTGTTTTCATATTCTGTCGTATGGTTTCGATCGTGCGAGGAGATAAATAGACCTCTTTAGATATCTCCTCAGTTGTTTTATCCTGAGCAATGAGCTTGAGTATATTGATCTCTTTCTCATTGAATTTAGCCGAATTGGGATAGAACTGTTTTGTTGCCTTCTTTTGCTGCAATTTCATCAATACAGCCTTGTTCAACAGGTCATTGAAATAAAAGTCATCATTCATGCAAGTGAGGATGGCATTGTATATCTCTTCAGGATCGGTGGTTTTTGTTAAATAGGCATTGGCGCCCATTTCCATCATTTTGGAGATCATCTCCTGATCATCATACATCGTCAATACAATGATCTTAACATCTTCGTACTCCTTTCTAAGTAATGAAATCGCATTGATACCGTCCATTTCAGGCATTCTAATATCCATGAGGAGCACATCCGGTAGTTTCAGCTTCATTTTGTGAATGAGGTCGTTCCCATCCTCCGCCTCCCAGATGATTTTCAAATACTCTTTGCCGGACAACGCCATCTTAATTCCATCCCTAAAGATCTTATGATCATCCGCAATGGCCACCTTGATCGTCTCAATACTGGACATAAATGAGTCAATTTTTTTGATTACTAAAAAAAATAATGTTTTTATCGTAAGAATACCATCACAAAAATTCGTAAAAACACTACATAAAAACACTTGACAATTTCACTGCAAAGAGAACTTAATCTCTGTTAATACAGACGCGATTTGTTGTTTCGATCTGTTTAAAATATTACAAAGAATTAAAGCTTTCTTCTTAGGTTTTTTTGCTGAACATGATCTAAGCCAAATGGTCGTCAAAAAATGTCAAAGCCTAAAACAAGTTCATGAGTCTGGTTAAAAATTTCATGTTTCCATCATCAAAATTGCAACATTTTTTCTCAATAGTACTCCTGCACTTTAGTGATTCACCGCACTGAATAACGATATAAAACGACCATAGTAGATTTTCCTGAAGAAGCATGAGAAAAACACGATTTATAAAAGCGTAATTTTACGCATTATATATCGTACATTCACGCTATATTTTCGGCAGTGAATACAACGATATTTTTATATATAATTGATAATCAAATATTTAAAATACATAAACAGTACACTGATCCTCGTATATCTACGTACCCCATTTTTATGGTAAACACTTTATTCAGAAGTTTACTCAGCAAAGAAAAAGGTCATTTATCCACAAAAAAATTAAGCCATGTTAAAAAGTAATGTAGAAATAAAGGAGAAATCGCTGGTTGACGAGACAGTTGGCGAGCATATCGGCTACGATCTTGGGGTTAAAATGGTCAAAGATTATTATGATGCTTTTGGAGAAGGTGGCGCTCAATTTGTTGGGAAAAACATACTTCAACAAATACTCGCACAACCTGGTTGCATAGGTCTAAACATCTACAAAGCCCTTAACGAGAAAGGGGAAAAAACGTATGTTTTGGTTGGTTTAGATAAATCAAATAACCCAATTCTTGAGATCACATCTGTAAACACGAACGGCATACTTGAGCAACAAGAAGGAATCGTTGCAGACCGAAACTTCGGTTTAGGCTGGTTTGATACAGTCAAAAAATAACTCAAACCATCAAATTGAGGTAGTTTGTGTCTATATTTGTTTAGACAAAAGAACCTCAAATCAATTCACTTTTCACATACATCGCTGTCTGTCTTGGGCTGTTTCCAGTCTTGACGTATCTCTTTGCTCGCAAAAAGTCAAAAACTGCAAAAATTCTGACTTTTTATTTGATTGCAGGCTTCTTGACTGATTTCCTAATCACACCAATTTTAAGCAATTCCAATAATGCAAGTTTTTTGGG
Organism: bacterium; assembly: GCA_046303675.1. Taxonomy (GTDB): domain Bacteria; phylum Bacteroidota; class Bacteroidia; order Chitinophagales; family Chitinophagaceae; genus Pollutibacter. The sequence goes on along the minus strand of JBKCFW010000001.1, from coordinate 2,262 downwards.
GGCTAAATTCTTTACCCTCATTGAATTTTCACTTTTATCCTTATTATTATTTTCATTGATATGTCACAAACAAAAGAGATTATTCTTTAGTATTGGTTCAATATTGTTTTTACTATCAATAGCGTATGAAAATCTATTAAGTTCTATCAATAATTTCGATTCTATCACAACAGGCGTATGTGCTCTGGTTATATTATCATACTCACTCATCTTTTTATTTGAGAAAATTAGCAACCCTAATAGTATTTTTAAAATTGATTGGATTTTTATTTCAATAATTTCATTGATTATATATTTTTCAGGTACTTTCTTCATATACATATTATCAAAAAACAATTTCTTTGATAAAGATTTTCAATCATCGTACATAATAATAAATTCGCTAATACTACTAATAAGAAACTCTCTGTTATCGATTTCTTTTTATATACTAGCAAAAAACAGTGACACTAACTCAAATACAATTTCTTTAGCTACTAATTAACACAATGCTCCTCCTCCAAAACATACAATCCTCATCAAATGTATCTCTTGTTCTATTTTTTGGGACATTGGGAATGCTTGTTTTGGCAATAGGGTTAGTTGTATTCATAGTTTTCCATCAGAGAAAAGTTATAAAGTACCAGGAGCAGTTGCAACGTATGGAAGAGGAACAGCAGCAGATCCTTTTAAATGCTTCTATTCGTTGGCAGGAGGAAGAGAGGCAACGTATTGCCGCAGATTTGCATGATGATGCAGGGCCTTTATTGGCAACCGCAAGACTGTATCTAAACGACAACCTTGTAAATCAGGATACGGCCACTCAATTGCAAAGCATTTACAATGCCAAACAGATCATTGATGATACGATCCAACTGATCAGAAATATTTCACACAGCCTCATGCCCCCTACCCTCAAGAATTTTGGACTTGAGTCGGCAATAAACGATCTTTTTCAAAAAATCAGCGGTTCCGGATCAATGAACGCGAGTTGTCGTTTTCATGATTACCGTGACAGACTGATCCCTCAAAGAGAACTGCTTATTTTCAGGGTTACGCAGGAACTGGTCAACAATATCCTGAAACACAGCAACGCAAGTTTCATCCATCTTACGCAGAACATCAACAACGGAATGTTCTATATACGTATACATCACGATGGGAAAGGCATCACACAGGCCGATTTTGAGAAGATGAACAAGAGTTCCGTTGGATTGGGGTTAAAGAACATTCAAAGCCGAATGAAGGTGTTAAATGGCTCCGTTCAGTTTGAAAAAGACCAATCACAAACTTTCTATAAGATCACTATAGAAATGCCTATTTCTACAGATCCTAATGCCTGATCCTTTATCTTTGCAGGGTATAGTCTTTTTTCCAATATCCTTCTGCCAATGGTAGTGATTACTACCTTTATCAATGTATTGAATCAAAGGATAAATTAACGAGGAATGAACCTAATCAAGGTTGCCATCGCAGACGATCATAAACTTTTTAGAAAAGGGGTCATACTGTCACTCAGACAACACACCAATATTTCCTTTATTATAGAAGCTGAAAATGGGGATGAATTGCTCACAAGGATCGCAGAGGAAACTCCTGATGTGGTGTTGATGGACCTTAGAATGCCAACAAAAGATGGCATTGAAACGACTAAAGAAGTCAATCGAAGATACCCCGACATCCGTATTCTCATACTGACTATGTATGAGGATGAACGATTTGTATCACACCTGATGGAGAATGGCGCAAATGGTTATCTCCTTAAAAATGCAGATCCCAATGAGATCAAAAAGGCCATTATGGAAGTAATGGCAAGGGGCTATTACCTGAATAACTTCGTAAATCGGGTATTGCTTAAGAAAACAAATACGCGTAATAAAGGTATTCCCTCCCTCAGTAGCGAGATCGTATTGTCAGACAAAGAAAAAGAGGTTGTTCGTTTATTGTGTATGGAATACACTGCATCAGAGATCGCTCAAAAGATGGAAATATCGCCCAGAACAGTGGAGTCTATCAAAGACCGCTTAATGGAAAGGTTTGGTCTGAAAAACACAGCAGGATTGGTCTTTTTTGCTGTTAAAAACAACCTGATCGATTAACATTGTTCAAATAGAAAATGCTAAACTTGGTCAATGTCTGAATGCAGCTTTTAATTTGTGTTAACTTTACAATAAAAAAATGAGCAGACACGGAAAAGTACTGGTGGCTATGAGCGGTGGAATTGACAGTACGGTGGTTTCACTCATGCTGCATGAGCAAGGATATGAAGTGATTGGACTTACC